>NZ_JBHFNP010000127.1:0-5438 GCF_041929235.1 Microseira sp. BLCC-F43 | reverse complement strand
TTTCCGGCACATCAACATCGCGAAATAATTGATTAACTTCCTGATTGTGAAGTAGGCGATAGACAGATTGTAAGTGGTCAAAATCATTCATGGTCGTTCACATTTATGGTCCTTCAATTGTAAAAGTTTGAGATTTAGTTTTTTTGTCTGATTCTTCAGATGATTTACCAGTAACCAACTCCTATACAGCTTGATTAAATTTCTGTCGGGGTTCGCGCATTTCAATAACAGTATCCTGAATGCTTTTAACTTCAGATACGGCACAAGACAAACTGCTAGCTACATCATCAATGTTTTGTATTTCCTGAATCATGCCGTTTAATTTAGTCTGACCTGGAGTAGCTGCGTTAATTTCTTCTGTACCCCAATTATTTGAAGTCCAGTGTTAAGAATTTCTCCTACAGTTTGGAGGACATTACTACTCAACATCGCTGCATTGTGTAGCAATAGGATAAAAGATAAAGCATCCAGCAGCATAGGTAAGCGAAACCACCTTGCCCACTTATCGAGTCGCTTTGTTATTTCCTGAAAAACTTCACCAACTTTGTTGAAAGTTCTCTGCACAAGTTCGCCAAGATAATCGAGTTTCGTTCTAACATTATTAACTGCAACTACATCATCTAATTTCTTAGCAACGTTTGACACGCAAATTGCAGTATTATTTACACGAGTTGCTGTTGATTGAACTACGTTATCAACTGAATTGACGGTGGTTGAAGTCGTTTGAGTGGTTGTGTTTATCGTATTAATTGGTGGCTGGAATTCGTTGATGTTAGCGTTGATTGCTAAATAGGCTTGCGTTACTTGCGCAAGCTGGCTTGTATTTGTCGTTAACACGCGACGCAATGCCACTAAAATTCAACTAAAATCGCAAGTCACTTTTTTTACTTCCTCCCCTTCTTCAATAATTCTGCGAAGTCTACGATTAATTCTAGGAACAATCTCAAACTCATCCTGGAATGGCGTTTCAGGTTCAGAACCAGGTGACCATCTCCCAGAAGGAGTTTCTACGTCAATTGGCGCATAAGACTCCCCAATTGTGCTAGTAACTTGAGTCAATCTATCAACTCTACCATTAACAGAAAGCAAATTACCAACCCAAAAAATGAAGCCAGCGTAAAAATAATAAATATGTTGAGCTGACAAATTACTATCAAACAACAAAGTAGCGTTAATTGTTTGGGTTCTACCTTGTATAATTATCAGATCGTAATCTTCACCACCACTCCAATAATGGGGAGGTAAAGATAAAGGCGCCCCTGCTACCCATTGCCATCCATCATCAGTAATAAAGCTCGTTCCTCCATACCAAACTGTAATTATGTCTGTATCTTGCCAGCGTGGATCTATTGGTAAAGTTAAGTTAGCTTCTAAAGGATTATTCTAAAATATTTCTAACTCGCCGCCACTGCCAAAGTTATTTAATAAACCTGAGAATTTCCTCAAAGATAAAATCGCTAACTTCGTTTAAACCCGGAAAAACTAAATCGTTCAATCCCCGCTTAAACTGTTCTAATTTGTCGTGAGTTTCTCGAGATTTATCGATAGCGAAACCGCCAGGGGAACGCGGCGGTTTCCCTGGTGGATGTTGTAAATTCAAAGCGAACTTCATCCCACGTTCAGCTGGTTCTTTGTATCTAGGTAAATCTTGAGGTTTAGTTTGCGTTTGTGACCTTTGTGATGGCGAAGAACCAGATCGCCGTGCCCGTCGCGGGTCGGATACACGACCTGTTGGTCGAGTAGGAAGAACGGCGGCACTCAAGTGCCTAGGAAGAACGGAACGGGTATAGGCTGCGACTGTCTAGGTGCGGGAATTTGTTGTCTTAAATTCGGCGGTAATTCGCTTTCATATTGTTTAAAAAATTCCTTTTTGTATTGCTCTTGTCCTCGCGAGTAATCCCTTTTATATGGGTTTCTTAAATTTTGACTATTTTGACGTCTGCCAAAATCTGCCATAGGGCGTGGCAGTAAAGTTGGTGATGAATATCTTGCTCGCGATACAGCTATTAATGTCTGCCTCGCTATAATTCTAACCAGTGAAGCTGCCATTTAAATTGACTCGATAATTTCTAACCAGATGACACAATTGCAGAAATTGCACCAGAGTAGTTAATATCGCGAATATTCAGAACGTAACTCGACGCACCAGGATTTAAACCAATACGCGCAAGAGCAATTGCACTTGTACCGTAATTGAGATAGACAATCGCACTTCCTCGATTAACATCCTTAACAGCTTGCGGTTTTGATTGGCAGGTAAGATGACTGAGTTAGTAGCGGCACAGCAGCTTACGTCAACTATTACGACAAGACCGTTTACGGTGAAGAATCTCAGCTGATTGACGTTGAATTTGAGGTTCTAGAATCCAACAAAAAGATTCTAACTGATGGAAAAGCGGAACGCATAAAACTCGACGGGGAGTGTCAAAAACAAATTTCTGACTACATCCTCAGCGCTTACACAAACTAGAGTTTAGCAATTCATGGGCGGGTTAACGAAAGCCCTGCCACAGATTTAACTAGAGGACAAGGATTAGAGGACATCTGAAAAACCCTAACGAGTTGGTATTTTATGCTTCCATCTCTTGCGGCGCTGCCTACTTAGCCAGACTCAATCTTCCTTTCCACTTTCCCATCATGCTGCTACGTCTAGGAGTACTTGGCTATTGCGGTTACATCATTGCAATTGCTGAAGGAAACAAAGAATTAGCAATTCTATTAGGTGGTGCAATGTTGATTGGTTGCATCGGTGGATATTGGGATTTAATCGAAGTCCACACCAAGTACGTTTCGCCAGAGATGACGCTGACGCTTACCGCAACTTCCTTAGCAGTACTGATAACCATTTCCTACGTACTTAACCAAAGCAAGGCAGATGCTTTGGTTAGCAAAAAATAAGCGGTTATTCCTTGGTTTGTCATGGGCTTCTATCTGTTGCCTAGTTGGTTCGTTCGCCTATCCACTTCAGAAGTTACAGGTATGGCGACAAGTCGAGAAGAACGCGATCAACCAAACCTATACTCGTAACTTTGTCATCACCGAAAGCGATGTCAGTTTACCTTACGAGTTTAATAGGGATAGAGTCTAGCTAATCCCTAAGATTTACCAGGACAATAAACAGCAGAAACTTTTCTTGCTGGTAGCTGCTGGTGTCTGGGCGTTATCTGCTTTATCCATCGGACAGGAAACAATATTGGCTGACGAGATTGATTCTGAAGTGAATCAAATCAAGGCTATTGGTAAGAAATAATTGCTGGTAGAGGGAGTCTAGTACAGTTTGGCACTGGCTAGTAAATCTCAGGGACTTCTTTTCCTAGATGAAATGCCAGATCTAATAGATGAATTTGGTAGCGCTGAAGCTGAAATCTTAGAAGCTGACGAAATTAACGCTACAGACAAATTCACCAATACAGGGTATTTAATTTCAGAAGGTATCCCGATTGATGCAGCAATAACCCAGACATGGGGGTTTCGCGAGGGAACACCGGATCTACCATGAAACAGAAGTTTTTGCCATGGCAGGGTGACGAGGAAATCGAGGAAGAAGTTACCCCAGACTTCAGGACTCAGTTCCCAGAAACAATCGATGCGGCGTCACATAAAACGATTAGCAAGGCTTTAGCAGAAAAAGTGAGTATGTCAGATATCATCGCCGACTCCCTTGGTTGTAAGGGCACTCAAACCGAAGTGGGAGAGGCGGAATTTGATTACCTACAAAAACCCTTCGCAATCAAAGCAAAAAACCAGAATTAGTCTAGGAAATTTTGCCAGCGTTCCTGACGACTATTCCGAGGAAATTAATTGAGTTATTCGCGGGAACATAGCTGTTGACCCGGTTTTTGATGGCAATAGCTTTATCTATGTTTTACGGCACGATCTCACCGGGTTTATATTGTGTGAAGCACGTACTAGAGATGCAGCTTTAAAGGATCTAGATGACCTTTATGCCCTTCATCCTTGGGATGATGATGAAATTAAACCTGGTTGGTTGCCGCCAGACGTTATTCAGAAAGGCTTAGATATCTTCAGGTAAGCGTATAACAGCTTACCTGAAGATGAAGAAAATCCAACTTGGATTGAAATAGCCTTGGATGCTATCCAACGTCGGATGCGACGCGGAAAATTTGTTTCCGATGATTTGCGGGTTCAACTTAACGATGAGTATTTTGAAACAGTGGTGTAGATTAAAGACATTCTCTCTACCACAATCTGTTTCTAATTAGCCATTTTATCGGGACACCCTTGAAGGTGTCCCTTTCTACCCAACCTATGACAATTACGAAAATTGAATTCTCCCTAACCGCTGACTACGACCGTTACAATCACGGAAGTCACTCTTGATGATAACTTACCAAACGTTATCAAGGAGTTAATACTTTTAGCTAAATCCTGCGTACCTGAAATGCAAGAATTCTACAAGAGATCCGATATACTCAGCAAGGAATTGGAAGTACTCGAGATAAAAGTCATAGCTAAAACCAATGAATGGAATGCAATAGCTGAATTTTTGAGGCGTCAAGGGATTAAACCTAACGCGACAAACATTCCTCTGTTTTCTGAACTATTTTCCCACAACTGAGTCAGAAACTGAAATTGTTGACGGTGAAATTGAGGACGCCTAATTTTATCCGGCTAGCATGAGTTAAGCTTCAATAAAGTTTCTGAGACAGACGCCGAAAGATGCCGTCGAGGATGGGAAACCTTTATCCAGAACGGCATCGATTACTTGAAAATTATCAACGTGAAAGACAATGGATATAACTTACGACCTTTTGCCAGACCCGCTTAAAGACCCACCATATCCATCGATTGGCGATCAGACTGAATACTGCGAATAACTTCACAACCAGGGTCATTGCATCACTATTGATTGGGCAACTAATGAAATAAGAAATCACTGATGCTACGTGCGGGTTGGTTTAGTATATCTTGCTGTCGCTTTAATTAATACAACTATACTTCGCGAGCAAAATTTAAGTGGCGAAACTTTAAAGAATACTGTCAAAAAATCTTGGGAAAGACAGAGTGGTACATCAACAAAATAATTGATGCATCTGAGATAGATCTGCACTTAATACTTCTTGGCTATCCTCCAGAACAGCCCACCTGCGAATTTCAAGTTTGTCACGTCAAAATTTACAAAGAAGCCTGTGAGGCCAAACTATATTAAATAATAAAAAACATATAAATTGGTCAGAAAACTTGACGGATCGCCCTATTCAAGTGTTAAAGAATGCATGGCAGAAAGTTATTGATAGCATTCCGCATCATCAAATAACCGGAAACAAAGTTGCCGAAATCCTTGATGAGAATCCCCAATCACATCGAAAATACAAGTTGGCAGATCAACTCGCGAAAAGTGGGAACCTCCTGCTGCGAGTGATGCTGGAATGACCCCTGATGATTATTTAGAAGCTTTGCTAGATGGTAAATTAGAC
>NZ_JBHFNP010000126.1:0-3907 GCF_041929235.1 Microseira sp. BLCC-F43 | reverse complement strand
GAAAGTAGGCTGAGTCATTCACCCTTAGAGCAGTTCTGCATGAAGCCAGAAACGGTTAGCCAGATAGCTATTAATGAGCGAAAAGCTAACTCTAATTCCTGGCCTGATTCCTCGTCTCTTTAGAGCGAGGAGCGGCTCAACATGAAATTTATTTCCAGGCGCTGATGCAAGAGGTGTAATGGAAAATGAACCATAACAAACTCATTTTGCCATCCCATGCCTTATCAATCCTTCTGGAATGCTTTGATCTGTGGCGGGATAACGGCTTTAGCCACCGCCACCGCTACTTATACACTCCCTGGGCCTGCGTTTAATCCGACTGAAAAAGGCTATATCGCCGGGACTGCTGGTGCTGCGTCGTTTATCGTTTCCCTGGGGTTAGAAAGCTATCTATCTAATCGGATGCGGCGACAGGTGAAAGATATGCGATCTCAAATGAATTCCCTTTGTCAAGGTAATTACCCAGCCCGCGCTAGGATTTATTCTCAGGATGAATTGGGACAGTTAGCCACAAAATTTAACCAAATGGCTGTTGTCGTCGAAAAAATGATCGACGATTTCGATGGGCAAGTGCAAACCTGGGAATACGATAGCGACAATATAACCCGTCAGGTACTTGTGCTTGAGGAAGCGATCAAAAGTTGGGCAAACGGAGATTTTACAGTAACAACAAGGGCAAAATTGCCAGATGAATTGGGTGTAGTCGCCTACGGTTTAAATTTGATTGCACTTTCATTACAAGAAAGGGTGCGACAAGTCAAGACTAGCGCCCAAAAAGTGGCTCAGGAAGTTACCAATAGCGAAAATATCGCCAAATTTTTCGCCGCCTACCCGCTACCGCAAGTTCAACAACTAACCCCTGCGGTTAATTCTATCGAGGCGATGACCGATTCGCTACAACGGGTTGCCCTGAATGGGCGGGAGGTGGAACAATTAGCTGAAGTTACCGCATCCACGGCGTTAAATGGGGATGAAGTCGCGCAACAAAGCGCGGCACAAATTGTACAAATACAAGAATTTTTAGGAACAACACCGCCAAAAATCAAGCGAATAGGGCAATATTTGCCAGAACTTTCGGATTATGTTGCTGATGTTTCTGGAAATGCTTCCCGGATCAACTTGCTGGCACTCAATGCTTCGATTGAGGCAACGGGTGTGGGGGATAAAGGGAAGCAAATGGCGAAAGTTGCTAACAATTTACAACAGTTAAGCAACGGTTTTTTGCAATCGTTGCAACAAATCGAACAGATTACCAAGCAAATGCAGGATGATATTACCTCGGTAATGAATGCAATGCAAGCTGAAACTCAGCAAGTGACTGAATGCACAAACTTCGCACAAGAAGTCAAACAGTCTTTAGAATATATCTTGAACGTAAAACAACAGTGGGATGTGGTAGCGCCCGCGATAACCGATGATACGCAGAAACTGGATGAAACTGCGCGAAGTCTAGCCGAAACTATTCAAACAGTCGAATTCAAACCCCAAGATACTTCAAAAGAAGCGGCACAGAAAGCATCGGAAAATATACAAAATCTTGTCAAGGTAGCACAAGATTTACTCACGAGTGTAGAGGAGTTACGAATTAGTTAGTCACGCAAGTTGCTAGTTGTCTCATGCATAGTAGCTAATGGCTAATGGCTAATGGTTAATGTCAGAGAACATCCTCATATTAGCAATTAGCAATTAGCAACTTGCGTTAGTAAAAACTAGCGCGATCGCACTAATTGCTTTGACTCGGCTTCCAGCATTCGGATTAATTTTTGATCGCCGGAGTCTTTGGCAACTTGCAATCTATGTTCTAGGCGGCGGCGGATATTCGCTAGGTGAGTTTCTACCAATTCGGGGAAGACTTGGTGAGGGTTGCCGGTTTGTGGGATCGCACCTGCTGGCGCTTTCGGATAGGTGCTGTAGGCAACCCCTCGATACTTTAAGTCAAGTGCCGGTTGGGGTACGGGTATGTGTCTAGGATAGCTGCATCTCCAAGGCTGTCCCCTATATTTGCCGCCAATTTCGCCTTCGATCGTATCGATCCCACGTTGTTCGTATTCGTAAGCGACGCCGCGATAACTGAGTTTCATAAAGTCTGTCTCCTGTCAAGTTATGTCAATCGGGGTAATGAGATAAATGTTTCTCTCTATTTCTGTATTATAAGCTACCGTTTTTATGTTTTTTGGTTAAATGTTAAAGAAATATGACAAAGGGGTGAAACAGAAACCCGGTTTCTCAGAGAAACCGGGTTTCTGCCGCAGCAATCAACTATTCGCGCTCAGATAACGAGTCAAAATACTCATGACTTCCCCTGGGTTGGGTGCGGGTAACAGGGGACTCCACAGACTGACATCGGCAAAACGGAGAGCGTGCAAAGTGTGAATGGTTTGGTTGACGCCAAAGGGCGTGCTGATGACGAGGATGCGGACGGGTATTTTACCGGGCATTGGATCCCCCAGCGCGCCCAGAAGGCTGGGAAAGGTTGGTGTTGGCGCTGTTTGTAAGAAAAAGCTTTTGTTCATTGGGTTTTACCTGTTTTCTACGGAATGGTATTTCCAATTAGTTATAGTTAACATCATACACGACCTATAACTAATTGGAAATATTTACTCGGTCATGAGCCTCTGACAGAATCGGAAGCATGGGAAGAGCAGGTAAAGCCCTTAAAAAGGTGTTGGAGATTCATGGCATCAGCCAAAACGGATTAGCAGTCGTGATGGGGATTAGAGCTGCCAATGTCAACCGCTGGGTGAACGAGGTTAGAGATCCAGGTGGCGAAACGATTCTGGAAATCAGGGATGGACTGTACAGCATAAATCCAGCCGCAGCGGAGGACTTTATCCGCCTGTACTTGACTGCACCTGCTGAGGATAAGTAGCACAGAAACATGGCAAGAGCAGGTAAAGCGCTGAAACAGGTGTTGGATAAATATGGCATCAGCCAAAATCGGCTGGCGGTGACAATGGGTATTCGACGCGGGAATGTTAACCGCTGGGTTAAGGAGACAAGAGACCCAACAGCTGAGGCAGTGTACGAAATACGGAAAGCGTCGATCGCAATTAATCCAGAGGCGGCTTTTAACTTCATGCGACTCTATTTGGAAGATTCAGATGTGGAAGATGAGGCGCAGTCGTGACAGAATTTGAGGCATGGGAAGAGCAGGTAAAGCCCTTAAGCAAGTGCTGGACACTTATGGTATCACCCAAAATCAATTGGCAGTCACCCTCGGTATTGGAAGATCCAATGTTAGTCGCTGGGTGAACGAGGTGAGAGATCCAGGTGGCGAAACGATTCTGGAAATCAGGGATGGACTGTACAGCATTAATCCAGCCGCAGCGGAGGACTTTATCAAGTTGTACCTGAGTACACCTGCTGAGAATCAGTAGCATTATTAACCGGGTGAAATCTCCACACTGTTGTTTCTAGATAAAATAAACTTGGCGCTCGCGCAAACTAAATAAACTATGGTTCAAACAGTAGGAATTACCAAAGCAATTACCAATGTAGAAGAAGCGCAGGCAAAATTTAATTTAAGCCAAACGGATGACCGTCTGTTTTTCACAGAATGGTATGAGAATTTACCCGAACTCAACGAGCGGGAAAAAACCGAACTCGCTCGACTCAAGAATCCCTACCTGTATTATGTCAGGAAAGGCAAGCTGACTGAAGGAAAAATCAAGATTATTTTGCTTTCTCCCCTTTTAGAGTTAATGGGATTGTGCGATCCGCCGTTTGAAATTCAGGGAGAGAAATATGTCAAGGTAGAAATTGAAGATGGTGGCGAAGAAGAACCTGTTTTAGAAGGATATATCGATGCGTTAGTTGTCCAAGATAAATTATGGATAGTATTAAGTAGCTACAAGTAAATAAAGTGAAAATAGTTATGCAAGTGTGGGGCCCGCTCCAATGCCCACCC
>NZ_JBHFNP010000125.1:0-1300 GCF_041929235.1 Microseira sp. BLCC-F43 | reverse complement strand
AAAGGAATCATCCGTTCCAAGTCAAGTAAAAAAAGAAACAAAAGGATTTTCGGCAAGATAACTTCGAGCGCTGTGTTAGCCGCTTGTCCCCAATCAGGTAAATTAGTAGAATTAGTGGATAAATAAGCCCAATGCGCCTTCATATAAGCAAGCAGCGAAAGTACTAACCAGCGATAGACACCTAATAGCGTTCCCTGACCAAAACGGTGTAGGCCAAAGCGATGTTTAGCAGTTTTAAACCAACCCTCAATCTGCCATCTGCGTCTACCCCACCAGGTAATGGTGCTAGCTTTTAATTGTTTAGTGGAGAGAACAAATCGTTTTTCTAGTTGACCATTATCACGCTTTAAGTAGTACCATGATATGGAGACAGGAAATTTCAAACCTGTTAAATAAACTTGCTGCCCTCTTTTACATAATTGTCTTAAGCGTCGGCCATCAACTAATTGTCGGTCGCAACGGACTCCGGCAATAACGTGGAACTTGAAGCGACGTACTCCGTGCAGAAATTCCACGCTACCAAAGGCAGTATCAACTAGAATCATTACCCGAAAACGTTTAGTTAGTGCTTTGGGCAACCGTTTGACTAATTTCAAACCCAATTGGGCAGGAGATGGATGATTTTTACCTCTCCATACTAGAAAACTCCAGGGGATGCGCCAGCGCCCTACGACTAAATAGAGAACTACCAAATGTAAGCCCCGTTTGCCGTTATAGACCTTGATTAAATGCTCAAATGGCTGAAATTTTCCGCGTTTTTCTAATGTTGTCAAGTCAATAATTACCTGTAGAAATGGCCTTCGAACTCTGAGAGACTCTGCCAAGATTTGTTTGAGTATATGTTGGCGAATTGTACGAATTAGTTTTCTGGTTGGCCAAGAGTTAAGGTTGAGAAATCGGCTTAAAGCGCTGGCAGATTTGGTTTGACTGTGTTGTGGTAAAGGATGCCCCTGTGCCTCCAAGAACAACCCCAGCATAGTTTCAAGGTTTTCCTGTTGATAGCGGGATGGCATCAGCAGCAGTAGGGTGTACACTAAACTTTGGGCGTGGGCAAGAATGGTTTCCATTGTTCTTGCTGTTCTCAAAATCTTTTCACGCCCTTTTCTCTCATATTTTTCACTAGAAAGCAAATTAATTCTATTTGAGAGCAGCTTGGACTTTTCAGCTTAAGTAATAATACTGATAAACTTGTTGAATTAATCACTTTAAAGTCAGCATACTGCTCTTTTAGCTGCTGTTGCCTTTTTACACTTTTTTTTGGATATTCAGAGTTTATCCTGACAGGTGCAAGATGTGAGTA
>NZ_JBHFNP010000124.1:0-2999 GCF_041929235.1 Microseira sp. BLCC-F43 | reverse complement strand
GTAGACAGCAAGAGCCTTTGAGCCGTTGTCATCGACCGCCTGTGGCGCGTACGCATAGTAAAACTTGCACTCGTGCCACTTCCACCTGTAGCCGTCAGGGTCGAGTTTCGAGTCCGCCGAAGCGAACCCTTCTGCCAATTTTTTCTTAAAGTTGCTCAGCCAACCAGGTGACTTTTTGAGTCTGGCTGCAAGGTCTTTGGCTTTAATCCAAATCGGAACGCCGTTAGAGTCGGTGGGGACTTCGACTGCCGCCGACGGCGCGCCACCGCTACAGAATTCTGCCACCAACTGCTTAAACAGCAACTTCACCAACACAGGCAGCACAACGCGATCGCGCCAACCGAATCAGAGCGAACTTAAGTTACTCGCGGGCAGCTTGAGTTTTTTGATCGAGACCAGCAGCAATCGTGAGACCCATTGGGTTACGCGATTCAATCAGCGCCTTTTTCACCGCTGCTAAAGTTTCTGCGCCCGTAGTTTTATCTGCCAGAATCGTCAGCAATCCGTGCATCAACTCGTCGCGATGGTTTTCATCGATTTGCAAAAATTTCCGCAGCATCTTGCCAAACTTATTTCGCAGGCTGCTAGATGAGTTGGTTTCAATTTGATGATGAACTAATCTCCACAATGCCATACGACAAGCACCCGAACCGCTGATAAATTCCCCTTGTTTGCGACCAGAACTGCGTTGATTTGGAGCCATTCCCATTGCCGAATGGAACTTGCGGCAAGAAATATGAGCCTTGGTTGGACGTCCCGATTTAGTTCCTCGGCGCTTGACTTTAATGATGCGTTGTCCGTCAGATCCAAGGAAACGCTCAAAAGGAAAAATTTGGGTTAGCAGAATAGCTTGAGTGTCGGTTCCCGCACCAAATTGTTTAAAGATTCTAATCTAGCGAGCGAATTTTGTATTAGGGAGTATCGCTCTCATTTTACAATCAATTTGGTATCGTCTCGTTTGCCAGTCAACAATCGATTTGGCATAAGCTATCAACTGCCGAGAAAACCCATATTTTTTGGCAGTGCCGATTGAATTAGCTAATTTCTTGGCGGCTCTTGAAGCTGTATTGACAGAAACAACACCTCCTGATACCCAACTCCAGAAAGGGGATGCATCACCGTTTTTGTTGACATCGGACTTTATGTCATCCAGTGCCGACGCCTCTTCGTGAAGTTTTTGACGCGATCTATTAATTAATTGGTTGAGTACCTCGGTGCAACTTTCTGACTCTAGATAGAGGTTTGATAGCTCAACAATAACTGGATCTTTGGTACGAATTAACTGTACCGATTCGGGGTCTTGCAGCCATTTTTGAGCTAGAATTAGCAAGACAACAGCATCGTGAAAGTCGTCTTTGTCGTTCCAATTACAAAGCGCAAGGCGCGACGAATTGACTAAATTGTGGGGGACTAAATGCACCTCGATACCTAGTTCTCTTAAGCTGGTTACCCAGACGCTTGAGTAAGAACCCGTCGGTTCCATGAAAACTATCAACCTGCCATCGCTTGGTTGGCAATCAGCAATTTTTTGAATGCTCTCAACATCAGGGGGTAGACACAAGAATTCTGCCTCATAGTCAAAAAAGTCTTTGGGTTTGGATATGGGTACGGAACCATTCCATGCTACGAACATGGAACTGTGTTTCCCCTGGTCTAATCCAGCAATAATTGTTGTCATTTTTAGCCCACAATCAAAGCCTGCGAATCCCCAAAGGCGCAACGGCCTAATTCAGTGTGAAGGGGATTGTGAGATGTTAAAATTAAATTGAAGAGCTTATGAAGAGTTAAAAGCCTAAGCTTACTTCTACCAGAAAGCCCTTCGTTACGGATTGTTAAACCCAGTCCGCGACTCCCCTTTGGGGGGAGTTTCGTTAGTGGGTTAGTCTAGCTTATCAGGCGGGGTCTGTGGAAGAAAAACGTTAGCAATTAATCTTGCACACTTTCTCCCACTGGTCAACAAATTCTTGTGCCTTGTCGCCTTCAAAATACTCATAAGCACTTTCATCGTCATCATAGTTATTATTCCAGCGAATACTAACCGTTAGCGTGTTGTTAAACGCGGTTGGTGAAGTAACCGTCAAAGTACGGATTGCAGCGAGGTTAATCCAGCAATTGCCAACTTTTATGAAAAACATGTCAGGAACTTTTATAATGGATAATAGTTCTGAGGAAAACCCTTTTGATAGACGAGCGCCTTTGCCTAGATGGCGCGAGTCCCCCGACAAAATCTTCACCGCCATATCGTAATGCCGATCGCGATTTAGGGGTTTGACAATCTGGAATTTGTTGGTAAACGGGTTGTAGATCAAAAGAAACATCTTGTAGCTAAAAAGCCCTGGTGGTTGCAGCAACCAATAACTTTCTCTCGCTTTTTGGATGCACCAACCTTCTCGCCTAAAACAAGCGATGATATCTTCTATTGTTTGGGTCATAATCGAATCTGTCCTTCTCTAACTCGCACTAAAAATTCCTCGAATTCACCAGGCTTTAGGGAATCCTCGCCCTAGTCGAGCAAACTGTGAAGAATTGCTCTACCTAATAGCAGAGATTCAAACTTAGATCGTTTGCACTTTCGTCTTAGCTTTTGCAGGAAGACTAGCACTTCAGCCGAAAAGTTATCACTGGCAATTTGCATTTTTTCTTCGGTTACTTGCATTAATCGCTCCATCAATTAAATTTGAAATTTTAGATTTTAGCTGGTCTGGTGAATTGGTTGAATAGCCTTCTTCTACTAGCTACTCCAAGTCTTCTAACCAATTCAATTCTTTAGACTCTAAAGAATTAACTGAAATTTTATCGTCGTTACTATCAGTTGATTCTGTTGCTGAGTCGGGTTGCGCCTCAACTTCTGTTTCTGCGTCTAATTTACCATCTAGCAAAGCTTCTAAATAATCATCAGGGGTCATTCCAGCATCACTCGCAGCAGGAGGTTCCCACTTTTCGCGAGTTGATCTGCCAACTTGTATTTTCGATGTGATTGGGGATTCTCATCAAGGATT
>NZ_JBHFNP010000123.1:0-7226 GCF_041929235.1 Microseira sp. BLCC-F43 | reverse complement strand
TTTCCTGATAACGAAAATCCGATCGATCGCCGTGCCCCGACAACCAATGGGATAAAAAGATCCAATCGCGTAGGGGCACGGCATAGAAAGGCTTTCCTGATAACGAAAATCCGATCGATCGCCGTGCCCCGACAACTAAATCAGACAGGACTTACGCAACGACACCAAATATGGTTTCCTGGTGCCGTACTCTGCTGGCTAACGCACTACATATAGAAACTTTGCGTAAGTCCTGTCAGAATTTACCCACGATGAACCAGGAAACCGGGTTTCTCTAAAAAATCGTTGATTTGGAAACGATAGATCTAGGTTGAAACCCGGTTTCTCACCTCATCTAAGCAACAACAAAAATGTCGTTATTAGTCAACCCAAGATTAGTTGCTAGCGACGCTATCTGCATTTGCGCCATCCCACCCGTACCATCAGCATCAAATAACAGGGCACCAGTTTTGCTGTTATAAATAAACCGATCCGCTGCATCCATTGCTGATGCACCGATGACGAATTGGTCAGGTGTAATAGCAGCACCTGCTACTAACCCCCCACCAAAACCTTTAGCAGAAACGACAATCGTATCATCGACAACCGAGAAATCTGTAATCGTGTCGATGCCTTCAGTTGGCATGGCAAAGTTAAAGCTATCCATACCAGCATTGCCAGTCAAGGTATCGCTATTAACTCCTCCGCTGAGAGTATCGTTGCCATTACCACCAACGAGCATGTCTTTTCCCATACCAGCAGGTTCTCCAACGCCCACCGCAGCAAGACCGATGAAGTTGAAAGAGCCATTGCCAACTGTTCCCAGAGATGTGGCAGCCCCCGTAGACAAATCAATCGTGTATAAAGTAGAACCAGAAGCTGCGTAGGCAATATTTATCCCATTGCCAGGGGAAACGATGTCAAATCCGGCGGTGGGACCAAAGTCAACACCCAAAGATCCTACGGTGAGGAGTTGCCCTTTATTGGGAGATATGGGAGTGTTGGGATCTCCCGCTTGGAAATTGGCGCTACCCTGGGTGACGAGGATATCCAAGTTGGAATCAATATTGTACAGGGTGGTGCGTCCAGCGCGGGGAGAAGGAAAGAAGGAATTGGTGTAAGCTGCGGCAGTAATGTTCGGGTCTTTTCCTTGGTTAGGGTCGCCCTTGCCGTAGAATAAAGTGCCATCCGGTTGAATGCCTGCTTGGATGGTATCGCCATCTGCTACTTGACCGTTATCTACGTTGACGCGGAGGTTTTGGTCATTGCTGCCAACTAGGCGCAAGAGATTGGGAATCGGGTTAAAGTCTACACCAGAAAATTGTCCGGCGTTAAAGGGAATGGGTGAAATGGTACTCTTGAGCGTTGCAGCACCCGTGTTGGTATCAATCGTGTAGATTTTGTTGGTATCGGTGACGCCGTAAAGCATCCCATCCGCCGGACGAGTATCGATGCCAATCAAGTTACCGTCAACACCAGTCACCCTGATAGTTGCAGCTTGGTCGGGACTGGCGGGGTCGAAACCAACCAGAACATTACCCTTGGTTAAACCAAACAAGGTCGAACCGCCGCCGCCAACGAGGATATCGTTGCCATCGCCGCCGTTGAGGGTGTCGTTACCAGCGCCTCCAATCAAGGCATCATCGTTATTGCCGCCGTCAAGGATATCGTTGCCAGTGCCGCCGTCAAGGATATCGTTGCCATCTCCACCGCCCAGGAGATCGTTGTCCCGTCCACCCAAGACTAAGTCATTGCCATTGCCACCGCCCAGGAGATCTTTGCCTCGTCCACCTTGGAGGATATCGTTGCCTTCTTCACCCAAGAGGAAGTCATCGTCATCGCCACCTTGGAGGACATCATTGTTGCGTCCACCTAAGAGAACATCCTCGTCATCTCCTCCGTTGAGGAAGTCATTGCCATTACCACCGAGGAGAACATCGTTGTCATCTCCACCCAGGAGAACGTCATTGCCGTCTCCCCCGTCGAGGAGGTCATTGCCACGTCCACCGTTGAGGGTGTCATTGCCTGCAAAACCAAAGATGATGTTGTTTTCTTGAGTTCCCATCAGGCTATCGTTGTTGGGTGTGCCGTTAATAATTGCCATCTCAGTGACTCCTTTGATTTGTAGGTAAGTTTTTAAGGCATAGTGCGTTCGCTCACTTCTGCACAGAAGTTAGCTATCGGTTACTTTTGGTTTGTGCATAGCAACGCCAGACTTACCCCAGTCAGGATAGAAATTTGTTTGGGTAAGTCCTACAACAATTACGCCGGACAGTTCTATTTGGATTTAAAAGTTTTGCTGATTTTTTTAGTCAACCGATTTCCATCAGCAGTATTTTCAGATGGGATTGATAAAAATAATACTAGGTCTTCCATCGGTGATTTCACCCATCACGAGTTGGTGTAAAAGCACTGATAGTCTGAATTATCAATAGTTTTATAGCTTCGATCTTCCATACTGCTTCTGGTGAGGCCTCGCCTCGTCTAGCGACTGGGTATAAAAATTTTCAAGCCAAACGACTGAAGTCGCGGCTATACAAACTAAGCCTGCCTACGCAGGCTGATAGAAAAAGAAACCCGGTTTTTTCAAAAAACCGGGTTTCTGATGGGATTAACTCATTTTTGCTTGCAAGGCTTCTCTTGCTTGTTCTCGGTCGTCGAAATGGATTTTTTCAGTACCGAGAATTTGGTAATCTTCGTGACCTTTTCCGGCTAGTAAAACGCCGTCTCCTGGTTGTGCTTCTAGGATAGCAGTGCGGATGGCTTGAGCGCGATCGCAAACCACTGTCGTCTTGTCAGAAGAGCCTATTCCTGCCAAGATATCTTCTAAAATCCGCTCTGGGTTTTCGGTGCGGGGATTATCGGAAGTGACGATCACAATATCTGCAAGTTGAGCGGCGATCGCACCCATTTTGGGGCGTTTTGTCCGATCGCGATCGCCTCCACACCCGAACACGCAAATCATTTTACCGGGAATAAAAGGACGTGCGGCTAATAGCAAGTTTTCCAAACTATCCGGCGTGTGGGCATAATCGACAATCACGCTAATATCTTGATTGGGACTAATTTGCACCCGTTCCATCCGTCCCGGTACTCCGGAAAATTCTGGCAGGACGGAAACCAAAAATGACAAATCTAAACCCAGGTGTAAAGCGGCGCCAATTGCCGCTAGCATGTTCGCTAAATTGTATTGACCGACTAATGGCAATTGGAAAGGAATTTCTCCTTTGGGCGTGTGTAGAATGCCGCTGACGCCATTGGGTTCGTATTTCAGGTCAGAAGTATACAAGTCTGCCGTTGCATCTTGCGTACTGTAACTCCAAACTTGTGCGGGATTGAGGGTTTTAATTAATACTTGCCCATAGGTATCGTCGGCATTAATAATCGCGCGTCCTTGGAGATAGTCTGAGTTAAACAAAAGAGCTTTAGCGGCAAAGTAATCTTCCATATCTTTATGGAAGTCCAAATGATCTTGAGTCAGGTTGGTAAATACCGCCACATCAAATTGACAACCCAATACTCGACCTTGTGCCAAAGCGTGGGAACTCACTTCCATGACGCCGAATTTGCATCCCGCTGCCACGGCATCTGCGAGTTGTTTTTGCAAGTCTACAGCAAAAGGCGTGGTGTAATTTGCTGTTTGATTAAAACCTTGCCAGCGGACATAAAGCGTTCCCATCAACATCGTCATTTGTTCGGCTTTGTTGAGGAAATATTCGATTAAATGGGTAGTTGTGGTTTTGCCATTTGTCCCCGTAACGCCAACCATTTTCATTTTTTTGGCAGGGTAGTCATAAAAAGCTGCCGCAACCGAGGCACAAGCTTTAGTCATATCCGTTACCGGGATAATGCAGGGATCCCCCCCTAGCCCCCCCTTATCAAGGGGGGGTTGGGGGGGATCTTTTTTGGCTGCTTGGGGGGAAACCAGCGCGGCGACGGCACCCGATGCGATCGCGCTAGGCCAAAATTCTCCCCCATCTACCCTTGTTCCCGGCATCCCGATAAACAAATCCCCCGGTTCGCAAGCATGGGAATTCGTCTTCAAGCCCTTCACTTCCGCATCGAGGGCTGGATGTTCGGGCAAATTTTCCAGACTGGGAACGGTAGTTAATATCTGGCGCAGTTTCATCTAAAACCTCACGGGAATACCTTCGCTTGGTTCGTTCTTACCACGTGCGCTTGATTCTGGCAAGTCACCTTTTTCACTAAAGCCTGCGTAGGCAGGCTTTGTTTGTGTAGCCCCACCCTTAAGGGTGGGGGCGGGGGTGGGGGCGGGGGCGGAGGTGCAGGTGCAGGTGTGGGTCAAGTTTCCCGAAAATTCTCCTTCACCCCCTTGACTCTCCAGTAGGGTGGAGAATCCAAGATCAAATTATAGCTAATTAGCCATTAGCAATTAGCAATTAGCAATTAGCAATTACCCATATGGAAAACGCCACACTCAAACTACGAGGCATGGGTTGCGCTTCCTGTGCCAAAAGTATCGAAGATGCGATTCGTTCTGTTCCCGGTGTAAATGAATGTATCGTCAATTTTGCGGCAGAACGGGCAACGGTGGAATATGACCCCAAAAAAACCGATTTACAAGTTATCCAAGACGCAGTTATTGCTGCCGGATACTCCGCATCTGCCCTCCAACCGCAAAACATTATGGCATCGGAAGATGATGCCGAAAAACGAGCAAAATCTCGAGAAATTCGCGATTTAACTCGCAAGTTTGTGGTATCGGCAATCCTCAGCACGGTAATTGTTTTAGGGTCGATTCCCATGATGACAGGGGTGCATATTCCCTTGATTCCAATGTGGCTTCACAATCCTTGGTTGCAGTTAGTATTAACTTCGCCGATCCTATTCTGGTGCGGTACATCTTTTTATGTGAATGCTGGGAAAGCTTTTAAGCGCCACGCTGCCACAATGGATACATTGGTTGCTTTAGGTACAAGCACTGCTTATATCTATTCCTTATTTCCTACTATTTTCCCAGATTGGTTTACGGCTCAAAATCTTAGACCCGATGTTTATTATGAAGCCGCAGCGGTAATTATTACGCTGATTTTATTGGGAAGGCTGTTAGAAAATCGGGCTAAAAGTCAGACGGGGGAGGCGATTCGCAAGCTGATTGGTTTGCAAGCAAAAACGGCGCGTTTGATTCGCCGAAATCAAGAAGTTGATGTGCCGATTGAAGAGGTAGAAATTGGGGATGTTATACTGGTTCGTCCAGGGGAGAAAATTCCCGTAGATGGAAAAGCGATCGAGGGAACATCCACAATTGATGAATCAATGGTGACTGGGGAAAGCGTACCCGTCAAAAAGCAACCAGGTGATGAAGTCATTGGTGCGACTATCAATAAAACTGGAAGTTTTAAGTTTCAAGCAACGCGAGTTGGGAAAGATACTGTATTGGCACAAATTGTCCAATTGGTACAACAAGCACAAGGAAGTAAAGCTCCAATTCAGAGATTAGCAGACCAAGTAACCGGATGGTTTGTTCCGGCGGTAATTGCTATTGCTTTGCTCACCTTTATTATCTGGTTTAACGTGATGGGTAACCTTACCCTGGCTTTAATTGCAACAGTTGGAGTGTTAATTATTGCTTGTCCTTGTGCCCTAGGTTTGGCAACTCCCACATCTGTCATGGTGGGTACGGGTAAGGGTGCAGAAAACGGCATTTTGATTAAAGGTGCGTCCAGTTTGGAACTGGCGCATAAAATTAAAACCATTGTTCTGGATAAAACAGGAACTATCACCCAAGGTAAACCAACTGTCACCGATTTTGTCACCGTTAAAGGGACGGCGAATCGCAACGAAATTAAGTTGTTGCAACTCGCTGCATCGGTAGAACGCAATTCAGAACATCCCCTTGCAGAAGCTGTCGTTAGATATGCTCAATCTCAACAAGTTGAGTTAGTAGAAGTGAGGGATTTTGAAGCGATTGCAGGCAATGGCGTCCAAGGGATGGTTTCTGGTCATAAAGTGTGTATAGGAACACACAGATGGATGGAAGAATTAGGCATTAACACGGAAGCGCTGCCAAAAGACAAAGAACGTTTGGAATATCTGGGCAAAACAGTTATTTGGATTGCCGTTGACGGAGAAATCGAAGGATTGATGGGCATTTCCGATGCACTCAAACCGAATTCCGCACAAGCGGTGAAAGCATTGCAAAAAATGGGTTTAGAAGTCGTAATGCTGACCGGGGACAATCGCCGCACAGCAGAAGCGATCGCGCGCGAGGTTGGTATAAATCGCGTCTTAGCAGAAGTCCGTCCCGACCAAAAAGCGGCAGCGATCAAATCCCTCCAAGAAGAAGAGACGCGGAGAGTGGGAGATGGGGGGATGGGGAGAGTGGGAGATGGGGGGATGGGGAGAGTTTTGGAGAGACATTCCCCGCGTCCCCCCGTCCCCCCGTCCCCCCGTCCTCTTCTCCCGCGTCATATTGTCGCAATGGTAGGTGATGGGATTAACGACGCACCCGCCTTAGCGCAAGCTGATGTGGGAATCGCAATTGGTACGGGAACAGATGTGGCGATTGCAGCGAGCGATATTACCCTTATTTCTGGTGATTTATTAGGCATTGTTACCGCGATTCAACTATCTTGCGCCACCATGAACAACATTCGTCAAAACCTCTTCTTCGCCTTTATTTATAACGTTGCGGGAATACCCATTGCCGCTGGAATTCTCTTCCCCATTTTCGGTTGGTTACTCAACCCAATTATTGCCGGTGCAGCCATGGCATTTAGTTCCGTTTCCGTCGTCACAAATGCCCTGCGCCTGCGTAACTTTCACCCCAAAGCATTTGCCTAAGGAAAGGAGGCATAAATGTTGATTAAAAAGGTAATTTTTGCCAGCATAGCAAGTTTGGGATTGCTGTTCGGCGTCGCTGCAAATCAAGCCGTAGCCGCCGATAATCCAGAAATAACTCAATTCCAACCCATCGAGCAACCCTTATGGGTAAAAGGTGCAGTCACAGCGGGAGGTTTAGCATTAATTGGGTTAGAAATCTGGTGGTTTCTTGGGAGTAAACCCAAGGAATTCAAGAAGTAGGGGCACGGCAGGATGAAGATGGTGATTTTACCCAAGATATATATGATGCCGTGCCCCTACAGCGATCGTTGAATTGTTGGGGCACGGCAGGATGAAGATGGTGATTTTACCCAAGATATATATGATGCCGTGCCCCTACAGCGATCGTTGAATTGTTGGGGCACGGCAGGATGAAGATGGTGATTTTACCCAAGATATATATG
>NZ_JBHFNP010000122.1:0-4958 GCF_041929235.1 Microseira sp. BLCC-F43 | reverse complement strand
AAACTTATAAGACTTACAAGAGTTATAAGAATGCTATCGCATCGGGCAATCTCATACCTTCCACTCCTACAAATCCACGCCTGTTAACAGACTCCCAATTCTCTGGACTCATCTAGCACCAGCTATTGAAACCGGGTTTCTACAAAGAAACCCAGTTGCTGATACTTAAGCTCAAAATGATAGCAATGGTTGAAAGCCGTGTTTAACCGACCACTCACCCATTTGTTCCATTTTTGGCACGGTAATCTGATTCCTTCCCCAAGAAAAGCTACTGTGCCACTGTTCAAATTCCAGCAGCATCGCTTCAGCAAAACATGCAAATAACTGGCGTTCTGGCACTTCCATACTGACGATTTGCATAATTTTCCAGTCAATATCGAGGGAGTGTTCTACAATCCCGCCATTCAGGACATAAACACCCGGATGCTGAACTTTAGTTCCCAGATTCTTGGGATAGCCACCATCAATTAACAGACAAGGTTGCTTCAAAGTTGTGGGGTCAATTTCCACGCCTTTCGGCATACTGGCAACCCAAACTACAATATCTGCTAAAGGTAGGGCTTCTTCCAATCCCAAAATTTTGCCCCGCCCCAATTCTTCCTGCAACGCTTGCAGTCTATCTTTGTCGCGGGCAATTAACAACAATTCTGCTACATCGGTACGAGTATTTAACCAGCGACAAACCGCACTGCCGATATCCCCCGTGGCACCGCAAATTGCTACCGTCGCTTTTGACAATTCAATCCCCAGCTTTTTCGACGCTTGTTCCACTTGCCGACAAATCACATAGGCAGTGTGGGTATTGCCCGTCGTAAAGCGTTCAAACTCTAGTTTGGTATTGCGGACTTCGGTAACTTGATTGAGGTTGAAATTCTCGAAAATAATCGAGGAAAAACCACCCAATGCGGTGATATGAATGTCGTTTTTTTGCGCCAGCGCCATCGCGTTGACAATTTTGCGCGTTGCAGCTTTAATCCGGCGATTTGCCAGCATTTCGGGCAAGAAACAGGATTCTACATACCGCCCTTGGATTTTTTGACCCGTCGCGCTGGTGACGGTAATATCATCGACGATTTGCGGTGGGGCAGAACACCAAAAATCCAGCCCTTGGTCGGCATATTCCGGGAAGCCCAAATCTCTGGCTACGGATTGGGCATGTTCTAAACTGGTTAAGTGACCGATGAGACCAAACATTATATAACTATTTAGTAAGTCGGTAATTAGGACTGGACGCAGAGTTTCGCTGGATCGATCCGGGGATCGACCCTTAAAAATACTACACAAAAATGTTACTCTCTTGACAATAGTTCGGCCTGTTCGTAGTAAGGACTTTAATCCTCCCTTGGGTTTAAGGACTGAAGTCCTTACTACAAACCGGATTTAGGCAGATGCCAGTCCGTGGGCAGACAAACGCATCAGTTCCCTGCTAGTGAAGCCGATGTTACCGAGTGCTTCTCCGTAGGAAATCATGAAGTCTTCCACCAAAGCTTCTTTTTCCATGCCTAAAACGCGGGCGTCGTCTTCTACTTGGTTGAGCATTTTCCAGACGATGGGCAGGTTTTGGCGATTGGCTTCTTCTAACTCTGCTTTTGCTGAAACAAAGTGTTCTTTCAGCCAAACTTCGCCGAAGTTGAGGTGAGTGTATTCGTCTTTAACAACCCCTTCAGTAATTTTGCGGGCAAAGGGATCGGCGAAGGGGATGTAGATGTTGTAGGCAGCGATCGCAAAGCATTCGATAATCAAAGACTGAATCAGCAAGCAAGTGACTATTTTGCCTTCTGCATAAGCATCTTGGAAGTTTTGGTGCAGTTGGGCAAAAAACTCCTTGGCGAATTCCATATCCGGCGTCACCTGGAGGTTGCGTCCGCAAGCTTCAAACCCTTTTTTATGGCGACTCTCCATTTTAGAGAGGCGGATTAAGTCTTCTTTGTGTTGTGGCAGCAGTTGGGCCAATTGAATGTAGTTCTCGTAGGCTTCTTGTTCGCCTTCGATCACGATCGCATTGATGCGGCTGTATGCATCTTTGTAGGTTTCGCTTTGGAAGTCAATGGCTGGGTTAGCTACAGTCTGCTGCATAAGTTGATTCTCTCCTGTTGGCTTAATTTACCTGAGCCGGGATAAGTAAACCTCATCAATTAAACGTGAGGGTCAAAATCGCTTAGTTTAACTTAACAAATCTCCGGCTGACAGATTAAGAGTGGTTGCAATATATTTCCTAAACTTAAAGCATAGGATGAAATCTATACTTTATGCCCAGAACATCACCAAATCAACCATCGACCTCGTTTTGGCAACCCCTTAGCCTGGTTTTGCTGTGTTTGGGCGCATTTATTGTGCTGCTACCCTTACTCGTTGTTTTTCTTACGTCCTTTGCGCCCAAGGGTGCGAATCTGACTGGCAGCATTTTTCCTGCTAATCCAACGCCTGTTAACTATCAGGAGGCTTGGGGGCGGGGGAATTTTCTCCTGGCGTTTGCCAATTCGACCTTGGTAGCGATCGCAGTCACCGCTTTCCAGATTATCACCTCGGCGATCGCTGGCTACGCTCTGGCGCGGCTTAATTTCCGTGGACGCCCAGCAATATTGCTCATCGTTCTAGCAACCCTGGTAATTCCCTTCCAACTCCTGGTGATTCCCATTTTTCTCGTACTAACTTGGGGACACCTGCTAAACACTTACTGGGCGCTAATTTTACCCACGGCGGCGAATGGTTTTGGTATTTTTCTGTTGAGGCAGTTCTTCTTGACCATTCCCGTCGAGTTGGAAGAAGCAGCAGCAATAGACGGCGCAAATCGACTGCAAATTTTGTGGCGCGTGATGCTTCCCCTATCTCGCCCCGCTTTAGTAACGCTGTTTTTATTCACTTTTCTCGCCGAGTGGAACGATTTGTTTAAACCTCTGGTTTTTACCACCCGTCCAGAATTAAGAACGGTGCAGCTGGCTTTGGCAGAGTTTCAAGAACAATTTACCAATAATTGGCCTTTGTTGATGGCTGCGGTGGTCATTGCTACTTTGCCCGTCGTGTTTTTATTTCTCTTAGGTCAGCGTCAGTTTATTCGCGGCATTGCTACAACGGGAATGAAGAATTAAATTCCCTGTAAAAAACAGTTAAGAATATAGGCTTTCCCCGCGATTTTTTCTTGCCTTTTGTGGTATCCTTATTATAATCGGAATATTTCTTTAAATAATATTTTGGCACAGATTTCCATTATGATATAAATTCTAACCAAATCTTCGACAAAAAGCAAGGGGTAACCAAAAAAATGCCCGCCAAAGTTTTTCTAGAGACAGAAAGATAGGGGAGTTGAGGTCGACCGAGGCGGAAGTCTGTTTGAATTGGATAGCGATCGCGAAGTAATCCGCTTTGCCAATCTAGGCATTATAAAGGGTGGCGACCCGACAGATACCGATTGGGAAACAATCCGCAACAAAACCTTGCCTAGATTGCTGGCATACTATCAAAACTATGACGGTGATGGATATTGGGCAGCGATGGAAAAGTCCAGTAATCAGTTTATCGGTTGGTTTCAATTATGACCAGCATTAGACAGCCCATTCAACGTCACTTCCGGCTTTTACGATAACAACGATATCGAACTGGGGTATCGATGGCGAAAAGTTGCTTGGGGAAAAGGTGACGCCACAGAAGGAGCAAAGGCGCTGGTATTAAAAGGTTTTTCCTGATTAGGAACTCAACTCGTTGTGTCTATAGCAATAGCTGCGAATAGGGCATAATTCCGCGTGATGGAAAAAGCGGGATGGAAATTTGTGCGTAAGTATATTCACCCGGAAATTGAACCAGAAGTAGTAATTTATGGATTAAACAAAGACCAGTGGTAGGGGGAAGGTATGATTTATGATTAATTTTATGAGATTAACCCGATCCCAGGGGTAGGGGCACGGCAGAATTAACGCGATGAGATTAACCCGATCCCAGGGGTAGGGGCACGGCAGAATTAACGCGATGAGATTAACCCGATCCCAGGGGTAGGGGCACGGCAAGATTAACGTTATTAGATTAACCCGATCCCAGGGGTAGGGGCACGGCAAGATTAACGTTATTAGATTAACCGAGATATCTAGGTTGCCGTGCCCCTACAGATCGGGTAACTAGGAATCAGAAAGAATTAACAGACGTACAGTGCGTACGCTCATATCATCCCCGCCTGCCTACTTCTATTACCTCACGGTCTTTGCGTTCGATGCAAGTAATAAGCGATACCCACATGCCGCACCCTGGCGTGTCACACAGCATAATTACCCAGAAAACTCTATTTTTCAAGTGATAAATTATGCCTAAAAAGTGGGTTTTATCCGTTTATCTCCGTTATCAAAGTATAATTTTTAGCTTTATTAGTTGCTCAAAACAGGTAAAAACCGATTGTGACAGTTGAGGGGGCGGAATTTGGGGTCCAACTCTCTTCTTAACTTGCGTCCTCTTCTTGCGATCTTGAGTTCACATTGAGCGAAAAATGTGATATTGCTGGACGCGATTTGGGTAAATTATTGTAATTTTTGAGTTGGCTGTGTCCCGACGAGGAAAATTAGGAAAAAATCCGTTAATTCAGGAGCAAATATTAAAATTTGTAAAAGCCGCAAAAATTTGGCAAGGCATTGGCATAATCTAATATGCGTGTTTTAAATAAACCAGGCCCAAGCATATTTGAACTTAAATGCCCGATGTAAAAGCAATACCGGGAATCAAACAACTGTGGGAAAAAACCCAAGGCAACTCCCAAATATGCGTCGCGATTCTAGATGGGTTAGTTGACCAGAATCACCCTTGTTTTGCAGGAGCAAATCTCACCAGACTACCCACTTTGGTACCGGGAGACGCAACACCCCAAGGGGATATGTCCACCCACGGCACTCACGTTACCAGCATCATTTTTGGTCAACATAGTTCCTCAATACCAGGAATTGCACCCCGATGTCGCGGGTTAATTATTCCAGTCTTTA
>NZ_JBHFNP010000121.1:0-21121 GCF_041929235.1 Microseira sp. BLCC-F43 | reverse complement strand
ATTCCTGCAATCTGGTGATGGTAGATGGTGCGTTACGCTTTCGCTAACGCACCCTACATTCCTACATTCCTGCAATCTGGTGATGGTAGATGGTGCGTTACGCTTTCGCTAACGCACCCTACATTCCTACATTCCTACATTCCTACATTCCTGCAATATGGTTGGTGTGGCGAATTTAATTTTGTCGCATTTCCTTCGCGGTGATGCCGGAAGCTGTGTTGTTGGCGTACTTGATATATTGTTGGATATAGAAGTCTGTCGGATGTTTAATTGATTCTACAGATTCAAGGGCATTCATTGCTTCCCACCACTGCTGAAGTCGCACGCATTCGGATGGTAAGGTAAAGCCGCGATAATGTTCTAAGATGGGAAATCTTTCAAACCAAGGGTAAAATGCTAAATCTACCAGACTGAGAGATTCACCCAACCAATAAGCGCCATTGTTGGATAGTTTGCCAATGCCTTCTCGTTCCATAAATAGTAAATGATGGCCTAATTCTTGCGCCCATTCTTGTTGGTTTTCTGGGGTTGGCGCCAGGAGTAATTTGTAGAAAGTGGGGTTGAATTTAGTATTGGCAAAGTCAATCCAGATGCGCGCGATCGCTTTCTGACCCGCATCCGTTGGCATCAATGGTTTTTCCGGGAAAACTTCATCCAAATATTCGTTGATAATCGTTGATTCCCAGACAATGTTATTGCCGTGTTTAATAACTGGAACTTTGCCATAAGGCGAGATAGCAGTAAACCAATCTGGCTTATTTTCTAAGTCTATTTCGGTTAGCTGAAAGTCTACGTTTTTTTCCAGCAGCGCTAGTCTGGTACGATGGGCATAGGGGCAAACCGTTGCACTGTAAAGTTCTATTTCAGCCATAATTACAACCTTTTTTCTATGAATTACTCAAGGCAAGCTCAAGTTTGGTTTCGTACTTTAACCCAATCTACTCCCTTCTCATACCAAATCCGGGTTCTAAACCCCCTTTATTTTATAGCCCGCTACGCCTTGCTTTGTTTGTATAGCCGCGAATGCGCGTCGTTTGGCATAAAGGGGGTAGTTAACCCGGATTTGGTATCATATCTTGTCCGTTCGCGTGCTGCACGTCGGGGCGGGTTTAAAAAATTTCTCGTGATTTTCCAGAATGGGCAGGTATTACCCGCAAGTACTCCCGTCAAAAATTATACACAACCTAAGCTAGCGGGTTTAAAAAATTTCTCGTGATTTTCCAGAATGGGCAGGTATTACCCGCCCCAACTCCCGTCAAAAATTATACACAACCTAAGCTAGCGGACATCATATCACTCATATGATATCCGGTCGATTACCCATAATTAGAAGCCGGGACAGGGCACGATCAAAGTTATCTGTGTCCCTACGCAATTAGGGGGTAAGGTTTTTTTATGATGCTCTTAATCGGTCTGTGAATTTGTGGTTGAGATCGCCTCATGTAACGCATTTAATAGCTCCTCGAGGGTGTAAGGTTTTAACAAGAATGTCTTGACATTAACCGATAAAGCTAGTTGACTATTAGCAGCAAGTCCGCTGGTGGCGATCGCCCTCACCTGGGGATTCATTATTTGCATAGCGCGGATAGTAGTTAATCCATCCAGATTGGGCATCATCATATCAATTAAAACTACGCTGATTTCCTTTTGGTGTTGGGCATAGAGGGCAAGCGCTTCAATGCCATCGCTAGCGAAGAGCGTTGTGTAATTGTATTTTTCCAGAGAAGTTTTAGCAATTTGTCGAATAGTAGCTTCATCATCGACAATCAAAATTAACTCACCATTACCTATTGGCAGTTTCTCTTCTAGGATAGGCTGGCTAAGTCTTTCCTCAGATGCTGGTAAATAAACCTGGAATTGCGTACCATTTCCCATCTCGCTATAAACTCTGACAAAACCGCCGTGGTTTTTCACAATTCCCATTACAGTTGCTAGTCCCAATCCCGTTCCTTGACCGACTTCCTTGGTGGTGAAAAAGGGATCAAAAATTCGCTCTAATAGTTCGGGTGGAATGCCCATTCCTGTATCAGAAATGCTAACAATGACGTAGAAACCTACCTGAGCCTCCAAATTAATAGCGGCATAATTTTCATCTAGATAGCGATTTTCTGCCGAAATAGTTAAACTCCCGCCATTGGGCATAGCATCGCGGGCGTTGACGATCAAATTCATCAATACTTGATGGATTTGGGTAGCATCAGCCGAGATTGTCCACAGTTCCATCCTGGGAATATTGGCAGAGATTTGGATAGATTTGGAAAATGTGCGGTTGGCAATGTTAATAACTTCCGAGAGCAAGTGTTTGATTTGCAGAATTACGCGCTGGCCTTCTTGTCCTCGACTGAAAGAAAGAACTTGCTTCACTAAACTTGCTCCGCGATTAGCACTGGATTCGAGTATTTCTAACATTTGTTTCGTCTGTTCGTCGAGATCGCGGAATTTGAGCGGTAGCAAGTGAGAAACAGTCAGAATGGGGGTCAAGATATTGTTGAGATCGTGAGCAATGCCGCTAGCCAAAGTGCCGATGCTTTCTAAGCGTTGGGCGCGGTAGAACTGCTTCTCCAGTTGTTTCTTCTCGGTGATATCGCTGTTGACTACAAGAATAAATTTGGTCTGTCCGGATTCATCGCGCACCAGCGTCCACCGACTCGCTACCCTAATTTCTTTACCCGATTTGGTGACTTGTTCGAGTTCGCCTTGCCACAAGCCTTTTTCTCCAGCGATTTGCAGGTTTTCTGCTAGTTGAGATGTAGATTCTTCGTTAAACAATTCATTAGCGGTTTTCCCCAATACTTCTGCTGCTGTCCAGCCATATAAACGTTCGGATCCTTGATTCCAAAATAAGATGTTGTTGTCTAAATCTCTAACAAAAATGGCGTCGGTAGCGATATCAATTAAAGCTGCTTGTTCGCGGATTTTTTGATACAGTTCTGATTGTTGGATGGCAATGCTAACTTGATTTGCCAGTTGTTTTAATAACTCAATTTCTGCATTCTGCCATTGTCGGGGAGCCGAACATTGATGGGCAATTAACAGACCCCATAATTGTTCGCCTGGTAAAAGAGGAATGACTAGATTGGCTTTGACCTGAAACGGTTTGAGCAACTCAACGTAACAGGGTTCTAGGTGTTCTGCGTCGATATCGGACATGCTAGAAATTTGCCCTTGACGATAGGGTTCGATGTAGTGTTCTTCAAAACAAGGATCGAAGATGGTTGTAGAAAGGATCGATACCCACTCTGCCCCCACCGATTCCACGACAACGTCCCCCTGCCAATCGGGGCGAAAGCGAAAGATAATTACCCGATCTGTATTGAGCAAGTGTCTGACTCGTTCCACGGTGCGGGATAATACCTCGTTGAGATCGAGCGATCGCCGAATATCCTGAGCAATGTCGGCGATCGCTTGTTCTCGTTCGATTTGCTGCTGGCGCATTAACTCGGCTTGTTTGCGATCGGTAATATCTTCGACAAAGATTAGAATCCCGCCCACTTCCCCACTCGCCATTTCCCAGGGTTGAACTTCCCATCTCAACCATTGCAACGATCCATCGGGCAGGGTAAAGCTATCTTCATCGCATCTTTGAATGAAACCCTCTAAACCTTGTTGATGCACCAGTCGCCAACGATCGGGAATTGTTGGCAGCAGTTCGTAGTGAGAACGCCCGATTACCTCTGGGATCGAACCCAGATGATAAATATCTACCCAACGTTGGCTGACGGCGATGTAATTCATCTTGTGGTCAAACATGGCAACGCTGACGGGCGCACATTTGACAAACAAACTTAACCTTTGTTCGCTTTCCTGCAAGGCGAGTTCTGTTTGTTTGCGATCGCTAATATCCAGGGTAATGCCGTTGAATCGCACTGGTTCACCTCGGTCGTTTACCGTCAGGCGACCCAAACCGAACAACCAACGAAAGCCACGTTCGGGGTGAAAGATGCGATGTTCTATTTGGATCTCAGACAGGCGTTGCTCCCAGACTGACGCTAAATAATCGCTCACTCTTTGGCGATCGTCTGGGTGCAAATAGTTGTTGTACCAAATGTCGTACTGTACCGGATCGCTAGCCGGATCGATGCGATCGCGATCGAGGCCGTACAGATGATACATCTCTGGCGACCAGGTGAGTTTACCCGTTGCTAGTTCCCAATCCCACGAGCCTGCTTGGGCACCCGCCAATCCTAAGCGCAGCAGTTGTTCGTTTTCGCGCAGTGCTGCTTCGGCTTGTTTGCGATCGGTGATATCGTACTCAACCCCAATCATCCGCAGGGACTTTGCTTCCTCGTCGTAAATAGCTCGCCCTTTGCTATGCAGCCAGCGAATGCTGCCATCATCTAAAAGCAACCGCAACTCTGCTTCATAATCGGTGTGAGTTTCTAAAGCTTGGATAATCCTTTGTTCGGCGAACTCAATATCTTCGGGATGAACGCGATCGCGCCAGCGTTGATAACTCGGTTCAAATTCCCCTGGCTGATAGCCCAATACGGTGTAGTGACTGGCGTTCCAGAACACAACTCCCGTCGCAATATTCCATTCCCAGATGCCGATGGTGTTTAAATCGAGGGCGAGACGCAACTTTTCTTCACTGGTTTGAAGCGCGATTTCTAATTGCTTGCGATCGCTAATATCCCTAAAGTAAAGTCCTAATCCCACTGGTGAGGGATAGGCATGAATTTCAAACCAATTCCCACTTGGTTCGTATAGAACTTCTAAATGCACCGGCACCTGTTGAGCCATCGCTCGTCGATATTCTCGCTCAATGGTGTGTCCGACTGTCCAGGGAAACAATTCCCAATGGGTTTTACCCAGGATCTCTTCCGGTTCCAGATTCGCCAATTGGCACAACATACCCATTGAGGTGCGATTGGCATAGACTATCCGCCACTCCAGATCGAGCATTGTGTAAGCATCGGTGATGCTTTCCCAAATCGCGAGCATCTGCTGATGGGACTGCTGCACAGCGGTTTCGGCTTGCTGGCGCAAGGCTTCCAGGCGCTTGACTTCGGTGATATCTTTAATCAGCACCAGGTTAAACTGCTTACCTGCGTCCATAAAAGCAGACACCGTCACTTCTACATCGATGGCGCTACCGTCTTTCCGCAGATAGCGTTTTTCTGACTGGTAGCTATCCCTATGTAGCAGATCGCAATCTTCAGGATGGTTCAAGTCATCAACGGTGAGGGCGAGCAATTCGGCTTCGCTGTATCCGGTAATTTGGCAAAAGGCTGCGTTGGCGCGCAGGATGCGACGGGTTTTGATACCCACTTGCGCCATGCCGACGCCGATCAGGTTAAACATGGCACGGAATTCGGCTTCCGTTTGGCGCGCTTCTGCTTCTGCTTGTTTGCGATCGCGCAGCGTTGCGGTAGCAGTATCGCTGATATCCTGATGTACGCCTGCGATCGTCCAAGAGTTACCTTCAATCTTTTGACAGGCATAGTTGCTGGAAATCCAACGGACAGAACCATCTTTGTGATTGAAGCGATACTCGCCGGTAGCGTTGCGTTTGGCAAAAAACGCATCAAACATCGGTATGACGATCGTTTCCCGATCTTCTGGGACAACCTGCGACAACCACAGGTTTTTGTCTGCCATTAATTCTTGAACCGTATAGCCAAAAAGTTCTTCACAGCCGGTAGACCAGTATTCATACTCCCAATCCCGGTTGTCCCAAATGCGAAAACTGGAAATCGCGGCAATTGCGATATCTACCATCATTAAACTGCTCTGGAGATACTTAGCTGCTGCCTCTGATTTTGGCATCCTCCCACAGTAAGCGCAAGCGATCGAGTATCTGTTTCCTACCTTTTGTCAACTGTCAACTGTCAACTGTCAACTGTCAAAGCATTTTTTCTAAGAATTGCTTGGCGCGATCGCATTTCGGATTGCTAAAGAATTCCCTGGGCGGGGAATCTTCCGCCAGTTGTCCTTGGTCTAGGAATAAAATCCGGTGGGCGACTTCCCGCGCAAACCCCATTTCGTGGGTGACAATTGCCATTGTAATGCCAGTTTGGGTCAGGTCTTTCATGACTTCTAGCACTTCGTTCACCATTTCCGGGTCGAGGGCGGAGGTGGGTTCGTCGAATAACATAATATCCGGTTTCATCGCCAGACTGCGCGCGATCGCTACCCGTTGTTTCTGTCCCCCCGATAATTGCGCCGGATAAACATTTGCTTTTTGAGATAATCCCACTTTTTCTAGCAGTGCCATGCCTTCCCGCTGCGCTGTTTCTTTTGGCACTTTCTTCACTTTAACTGGGGCATACATCACATTTTTCAGCACCGTCATGTGGGGGAACAAATGGAAATGCTGAAATACCATGCCGATATTTTGACGCACTTTCATAATATCGGTTTTCGGCGCGGTAATATCTGCACCTTGAATGTAAATTTTTCCCGCCGTTGGCATTTCCAGTAAATTCATGCACCGCAAGAAAGTTGACTTACCCGACCCCGAAGGTCCGATAATTGCCACAACTTCCCCCTGTTTAATTCCCGTGGAAATGCCTGACAAAACTTTGAGGTTGCCAAAGTCTTTATGCAGGTTTTCCACTTTAACTGCTGCGTTGTAATCTTCGTTCGAGTACATAACCACTCCAAGTTAAAACCATGACCATTACATAATAAATTGCTCCGGCAAATAGTAGGGGTTCAAAGTAAATATATTGTTCTGCCCCGACAATTTGGGCGCGACGTAACAAGTCAGTCACCCCAATCACTGACACCAAAGATGAATCTTTAAGCAATGCAATTGTTTCATTCACCAGCGCAGGCAGAATATTTTTAAATGCCTGGGGTAAAATAATATCTGCCATCATCGGTCTGTAGGGAATGCCTAAAGATAAAGCTGCTTCCCGCTGACCTTTATCAATTGCCAAAATACCGGCGCGGATGGTTTCTGAAACGTATGCCCCGGAGTTGAGGGTAAATGTAATTACCCCTGCTAATAATGCCGGAATATTGTAACCAGTTAATTGCGGCGTTGCGTAATATACTAACGCAATTTGCAACAACAGGGGCGTACCTCGAAATATCGAAGTGTAAACGGTGCCAAACCAAAACAAAAACTTGTTAGATGAGATTTTAAACAAGGATAAAATCGTTCCCCAGATGAAGCCACAAATTAAGGAAATTGCGGTGAATTGTAAAGTTACTAATATGCCTTGCAGGATGAAAGGAATGCGGGGCGCTATTTTGGCGAAAGGTAAGACATTGGGACTGGTGGTGGGTGAGGTTTTGCCTTGATTTTCAAACCATTTTTTGATTAACCTTTCGATTTCGCCGCTTTGTTTCATTTCGGCTAAAACGCGGTTGAAATCATCGACTAAAGGAGAATTTTTGGGGAAAGCGATCGCGCTACCAGCTTCTTCAGGTTTACTCGGAATTGTACTAAATTGCAAATCCGGGTTATTGGCGATAAATCCTTTAGCAATTGTATCTTCAATTACCGCTGCATCGATCCGCCTTGCCTTCACTTCTTGGATCAAATCGCCGGTTTTATTCAGCGCTACAAGTTGGACATTTTTAAATTCTTTAGCTGTTTTTTCTTGCGTCGATCCTAACTGGACGCCGACCTTTTTTCCTGCCAAATCTGCCAGCGTTTTCAGATTGCTGCCTTTTCGGGTAACAATTGTATTTTTAGCTTCGTAATAAATATCGGAAAAATCTACATTTTTTTTGCGTTCTTCCGTCGGAGTCATCCCCGCCATTGCAAAGTCAGCGCGTCTTGACTGCAAGGCGGGAATAATGCCGCTAAAATCTGTATCTTTTATTTCCAAATCGTAGCCGAGTTGGTTGGTAATATATTTAGCAATATCCACATCAAAGCCGATAATATCATCTTTGCCGCTGGCGGTATCTCTAAATTCATAGGGGGGATAGTCCGCCGATGTCACCATGACTAATTTTTGCCTCGCACTTCCTGGTTGTGCGATGACGCCACTAATATGTCCCAAGCAGGCGGCGATCAACAAAAAGGCGATGCAAAATAGAACAAAGAATAGCCATCTCCGGTTTGGCATTGCTATTATTTTCATGGTGTCTTGTTTACACTAATACAACTATAGTAGACTAGCAACTACCTTAAGGGTTAGATTTGGCTACAGAAACCCAGTTTTTTGCAAAAAACCGGGTTTCTTGAGCTAATTAGACTGTGGCTTTAATTGCAACGCCTCTTTTGCCGATACTCCTTCCCCTTGGGTGCCAAAATACCAAAGCGTCGCCGCTGCTTCGGCGCGAGTCACTGGTTTTTTAGGTTGAAATAAAGTAGTAAAACCAAAAACTCGGCGGATATTTGATACATCTGCATTTTGGTGATCTGCCAAAACTGCCCTTAACGCTTTCGGGTCAATTTTACCGGCATCTTGGAAACCCCAAGTTTGTTTCACAGCTTCAACTGAAGCATTGGGTAAAGATTGGCGAGTATCTAAAGGTACTTTCCAAAGCATCATTTGTTCCCGCGTCAAAGGCGCGCCAGGACGAAACAATACAGCGGTACTATCTCCAGATAAAGGACTGGGAATTAAACCCGCTTCAGCTAATCCTTGAATTGCGCCGAAGTTGGGGTGAGTGGGAGGCACATCTTGAAATGCAGGTTGAGAAGATGAATTTGCCAACCGAATTTGTTTCGCCGGATTATTGGCATACATGCGATTATTTGTAGCAACTAACCAACTGGCATAATCGCGGCGACTGATAAGGTTATTGGGCGCAAATTCGTTGCTAGAAGTAGAAGTATTAGTTTTTGCTGCTGGGTTAGGAGTTAATACACCCAATTGTGCCAAGTCTGTAATGTAGGTACGCAACTCTTTGGGCGCGTTATTAATATCAGTAAAAACTTGCGCTTCTGTATTAGTAGAAGTGACTGGTTCGGGGGATGGAGTTGGATCTTTAGCAACCTCTGGAGATGGGGAAGGTTGCGGCGTTGCAGTCGTTGTCACGCTACTGTTGCGGGTATATGTAATAGTAAATTCTGTGGCGGCGCTGGGGGTTTGGTTTGCAGTAGTTTGATTGGGTGAAGGCGTCGCGACATTAGTTGGTGCGGGTCGAATATTTACTGTCACTTGCAAGTCATTGCGACGCGCTACCAATGAACTTGTTTCAGCAGTGGGTTGGCTGACAATTTCCCAGTTGTTATTTTGAAATTCCTTTTGATAGAAACCTTGCACGATATTGGTAGGATCGCCGCTAGTCCAGCGCGTTAATTGGGAAGCATCCTGTTGGGTCACTTCCTTTAACGTCGCATCGGGATAGCGCGGAATTTCTGAGGGAAAATCACCTGGTAATTGAACTTGCGTTTCGTTCTGCTGGGGATTTGTATTGGTTACTGGTTGACCCAAAGTAACCGGGTTTTCTTGCAACTGAGGATCTGCCGCTAAAGACTGTTCCAAATTTTTGCTATTTGGACTGTTGGCGCAAGCAGTCAGCGAGGTTAGCAGCAAAGCGATCGCACTCAAGAATACGACGGGCCGTTTGGAAGGTAACATAGTGAAAAGTTTATCTCAATCCCTACCCTAGCGCAGTCTGGATGCACTGACACGACTTGGCGAGATATTGTGTAGGGGTACGCAAAGAAACCGGGTTTGTTTGCACAAACCCGGTTTCTATGAAAAATCGTTGGTTTGGGAACGATCGCACCAAGAAACCGGGTTTCTTTGATCTTCGTGGGCGCAAAGAAACCGGGTTTGTTTGCAGAAACCGGGTTTCTTTGATCTTCGTGGGCGCAAAGAAACCGGGTTTGTTTGCAGAAACCCGGTTTCTTTGATCTTCGTGGGCGCAAAGAAACCGGGTTTGTTTGCAGAAACCCGGTTTCTTTGATCTTCTTGGGCGCAAAGAAACCGGGTTTGTTTGCAGAAACCCGGTTTCTAGGATCGTCTATGTTGGTGATGCCGTGCCCCTACTCTTGTGTATTCTATTCTGTAAGACATTACGCAAGTGTCACACCACCTGTGTTGTTTTTGAAGTTCGTAGTAGCGCTAAAGCGCTAAAAATGGCGCTAAAGCGCTACTACAAACCCGATTTAATCTGCCAGCTGCGTCAGTTTGATTCTGTGGCAAAACTCTTGGGGCTAAAAATGGCGCTAAAGCGCTACTACAAACCCGATTTAATCTGCCAGCTGCGTCAGTCCGATTCTGTGGCAAAACGCTGTAAAAATATCCGGAAAACAAGTCCAAGCTGTGGAATATAGCAAAAAACGGTTGGGACAGGATCGTGATTGGTCAACTTGTAGATGGGCGTTACCAAATTGTTCGAGTTTTGGGTGCAGGCGCATTTGGGCAAACTTTTTTAGCCCAAGATATCAAACGTCCGGGTCATCCCTCCTGCGTGGTGAAGCAACTGCGCTACCTCAGCAACAACCCTCAAGGGTTGCAAACTGCGCGCCGCTTATTTAAAACAGAAGCAGAAATTCTAGAAAAGTTAGGTCAGCACGAGCAAATTCCTACCTTACTAGCTGACTTAGAAGAAAACCAAGAATTCTATTTAGTTCAACAATTCATTCCCGGTCATGCTTTAACCCAGGAGATTTTGCCCGGTCAATGTTGGAGTGAAGACCGAGTTATCAATCTGTTAACAGAAGTGTTGCAGATTTTGGTCTTTGTCCACGGAGAGGGAGTTATCCACCGGGACATTAAACCGGCTAATTTAATGCGGCGCGAATCAGACGAAAAAATATTTTTGATTGATTTTGGGGCGGTGAAAGAAATCGGCACTCAAATTGCGCGGGGACAAATCATTCAAACGGTTGTAATCGGCACTCCTGGCTATATGCCAATCGAACAATTTCACGGTCAGCCCCAATTTAATAGCGATATTTATGCCCTGGGAATGCTCGCTATTCAAGCACTTTTAGGATTAGCCACAAATGAGTTAAGCAAACTGCGAGATCCTAACAATCCCAATACGGGTGAAGTCGTCTGGCGCCACCGAGGACAGGTAAGTGCAGAATTAGCAGATGTCATCGATAAAATGGTGCGACCGGGCTATCTTCAGCGCTACCAATCGGCAACGGAAGTGCTAGCTGATTTGGAAAAAATTGGTGCGATGTCTCTTAATTCGCCTCAGCCTTCAACGAGGATTTCTTCTATCCAAAATATCCAGAATAACGAGCAGAATCAGCCTCAGAAAAAGCGGCGGGGGATTTTAGCAGCAAGTGCAGCTTTAATTGTGGTAGGTGGATTGGCGGGAGTTGTTTACAGCCAGATGCCTCAAAGTCGAGCGATTGCATTCTACAATCAAGGGCTGGAAAAGGCTAAAACCGGCGACAAGCAAGCAGCTATTGCACAGTTTAACCAAGCAATTCAACTCAATCCCAATTACGCCCAAGCCTACTACGAACGAGCCGATGCTCGCTTTCACCTGGCAGATTATCAAGGAGCAATTGAAGATTCTACTCAAGCAATTCGGATTAATCCCAACTATGCCGATGCTTACAGACGTCGTTGCGCTGCTCAAGGTAATTTAAAAAATTATCAAGCATCGATTGAAGATTGCACCCAAGCCATTCGCATCGATCCTGCCAATGCTTTTACTTACGTCAATCGGGCAAGTACTTACTATAGTCTCGGCGATAAACAAAAATCGATTGCAGATTCCTCTCAAGCAATTCAGATTAATCCTAAACTTTCTTTAGCCTATATCAGCCGAGGTTTGGCTCGCGAAGACTTGGGAGATAGACTGGGAGCAATCGAAGATTATACCCAGGCAATTAACCTCGCTCCCAACGATACCAGAGCCTATATTAACCGGAGCAATTTGTATCGCAAACTCGGCAAGTATCAAGAAGCACTGAAAGATGCCAACCAAGTAATTCAAATTAAACCGAATAATTCTTTAGCTTACTACAATCGGGGTTTAGCTCACCGCGCACTGGGCGAAAAACAATCGGCTATTGAAGACTTTCAGAAAACTGCAAAACTCTGCCTGGAACAAGGAAATCAAGGATGCTACAAAGACGCACAATTTTTAATCGAGAAAATACAAAAACCTGAACCAGAGTCTAAACCAGAAACCGCACCTACAACTGTTTCTCAACCGCAATCCCAACCCGAAATTGCACCTCCACGACGAAGGCGACAACCTAACCCGATTACTGTTACTCAACCAGAACCGAATATACAAACTGTTCCGCGACCACTCAGATCCCAGCCAAAACCAACCGCTGAGGTTACACCAGAACCACAACCAACTGCTGAGACTAAACCACAGCCTGAAGCAACTGGTGAGGCTACACCAGGTCCCGACCCGAAAACAGTTCCCTACTACAAAGCTAAACCAAGACCTGAACCTGAACCAAGAACTGAACCTGAACCAAAAACTGAACCTGAACCAAGAACTGAACCTGAACCAAAAACTGAACCTGAACCAAAAACTGAACCTGAACCAAAAACTGAGCCTAAATCAGAGCGCGGTGTGCAAACAGTTCCCTACTACAGATCCCGACCTGCACCGGAACCCGAACCCACCGCTGCGCCTGAATCAACACCAACACCTGAGTCGCCTGGGTCATAGATAATAACTTAAGTTGCTAGTTATCTCATGCATAGCAGCTAATAGCTAATGGCTAATAGCTAATGGCTAATGGCTAATAGCTAATGGCTAATGGCTAATGGCTAATGCTAGTAAAAATCCTATATTAGCAATTAGCAGTTAGCAATTAGCTATTAGCAGTTAGCAACGCCGAAGTTTATAACTAGCAAATTAAGTTATTAGTTATTTGAGGAAATAAGCTTTTTGACCGCAGCAGCAGTCTGTTCTGGTTTTCCATCGGAAGGAAACACTAAAATACTCTGAATTTTGGGATTGCCAATCAGTTCTGGTAAGCGATTTAACTGTTGATCTGAAATGGCAACCCCATGATAATTGATCGCATACTCTAGCTCTTGTTTAAAATTAGCATCGTTATAAATCTGAATGAAAGCTCGGTCAACATTCCAATTTGCCCAATCAGCGGCAAAATAACGCTTACCCCAATAAGGATTGTGATGGCAAAGATCGAAGCTAACCCTCGGATTCACTTTTTTGATATCCGCTCTCATTTGTTGCACAAAATTAGTTAAATGGGTAGTTCGATCGACTTTTCCGGGTAATTCAGCATGATAACCCAGGTAATCATCCCACTGAACTGCATCGATCTTGGGATACTTTTTGACGAACTCGACTGAGATTTTTTTGAATAGATCGGCAACTTCTGGAATCTCAACATCTAGTACGTAATGCTCGATCCCAGGATAGGTTCTATCGACTCCAGGCACAACCCATTTTTTAGCAATTGCTGTGTCAAAAATCGGACTATTTTTATCGATTTTAATGCCTTTCTCAAAATAGGCGTGTACTTGCATTCCTTGCTTGTGTGCCTCATCAATCAGCCAATCTAACCATTGCTCTTGAAATTGGTTGGGGCAACTTTTGAATCCGAATGTTTGCTGCATCACTTCGCTGTTATACATCGTGCAGCCATTGCCCCAAACGCCATGAATAATTGTATTTATGCCTTGTTTGCGATAGTAACGAACTCGTTCGCGAATTGTTTGTTCGCTAGCATTATTCGTCACTTGATAGCGACTTAAGTATATTCCCCTGATTTGTTTTTGCTCCCAAGGAGTTTTAGGTGATGCCGAGGGAGCAGGGGTAACAGGTGAAGGTGAAGCTTCTGGTTTGGTTTTTGGTGTTTCAGTTTGAGGTGATGTCGAGGGAGCGGGGGTGACAGGTGAAGGTGAAGTTTGTGGTTTGGTTTTTGGTGTTTCAGTTGGCATCACTTGCCGAGGAGCATCATTGGCAACTGCTACGGGATGCTGGGGTGCAGGAGTAAAATTTGGCGCAGGTTGTTGTTGATTAATAGGCAGAAATTTACTGACGCTTTCAGGTAGAAGTTTGCCGATATTTAGTCTAGCTAGATTGGTAAAACCCCAATAACCAAGACCTAACAAAACTACGAGGAATGAAATTGGAATATTAGCACATCCACAGCCAGGGTTTTCTTTTTTGTTTGGCATGGTAATGTTAGCGATCGCTCCAAGCATCTAATATCAAGGTACTTCACTCGGCGATCGCTCAATTCCGCATTCAGAGCGAAACAAAATTTTAGCCGATCCCATCTCCACAGGCACCGAAGCCGCAGCCAAGGTGATGCTGTCACGAGCGCTAGGAACTAATGGGCGGGTAGTTCATTTAGTATTAAATATTACTTCCTATCGATAAAGCATGTCTGTCATCGGCTTATATTGTGTTTGACACTCCCCGCGATAAATCGACGGGGATTCTTGCATCTACAGACATTCCCTACTAGAGGGAACATCCTTCATCAAGTTCTTCGCTGTGCCAAACAGCCCATTCTCGCTTACCGGATGAAGCCATTACAGCAGCATCTTTCTTTTTTGAATAAATTTGCGTGGCATTGCACTTAGACTGGGAAGCGATCGCAGATTTACCCCACCCATCTTCGATAACTAAAAACAACGATCCCCTAACTGCGGATATTGACGCTTTGGTCGAAAAAGTAAGCCAGCAGTTCTACGAAAAAATTCAAAACCTATATGGGCAGATTAAACCCCTAGATATTTCGCAACCTATTAACATAGAAAACCTCTGCGTTAATGTCAATATTGTCGTTAGATCAAATCCGGTTGCATCGGAATGATTGGCCTTTCTTGCTAATTGCTAATTGCTAATTGCTAATTGCTAATTGCTAATTGCTAATTGCTAATTGCTAATTGCTAATTGCTAATTGCTAATTGCCCATACGCGCAGTAATTCAGATGCAACCGGAGATGATAAGCTGCTACGCACCTAATTTGAGAGTCAAATTTTCTCTTCTTCTTGTGGGGTGGGCAGACTTGCCCGCCTCTTTATTGGATTTAAATGCTCCCGCAGCTTATAACTGGCTAGTAAATCAAGTTGCTAGTTATCTCATACATAGCAGCTAATGGCTAATGTCATTAAAAACCCTATATTAGCAATTAACTATTAGCAATTAGCAATTAGCAATTAGCAACTTGCGTTAGTCGCTAGAATGTTTGTTTTTTAATCGCGATTAGCGACCACTAAATCCCTTACCAGTTGTACTTTGTGACCAAATGAATAATTCTCCGTTTTGTCCTCCGGCGGCGAGTTTATGACCTTGGGGATGCCAAGCAATGCAGGAAAAACCATCTGGTGCGCCTGTGAGGGTTTGAGCGATTTGTTTGGCTTTTTGCCACAAACCAACAAAACCATCATCGGCGGCGGAGGCGAGGAGAAAGCTTCCGGGTTGGAATGCGATCCCACACACAATCCCTCCATGTCCATTCAATATACGACCTTGCCAACCCATTGTTTCATCTGCGTCTTTTTCCCACACCACAACGCTATCCGCACAAGATGAAGCTAGCAGGGGAACTCCCAAATGCGTATTGATATTTGACCAAGATAAATTGTGTAATTTACCTGGAAAACCGCGCATTAACCAGGGACTAGGGTTACCCCATTCCCAAACTGTAAGGGTGCGATCTAAGTTGGCGGAGGCGATGTATTTGCTGTCATTTGACCATGCGATCGCTAAACTAGCAGCAGCTACTTCTAAAATTTCCGGATCTTCATCCCAGTCCAAAGCATTCCAAACCTTCACCCCTTGATTTCCAGCCACAGCAAGGTTTTCCCCATTCGGACGCCAACCCATATCTAAAACTGAAGACGCTTCAAAGTTAAGCGTTACTGCTACTTGAGAAGCATCTGCATCCCACACTTGGAGATATTTACCCATACTAAAAGCTAGTTCGTTTCGGGTAGGATTCCAAGCCAAACGATCCACCCAAGCGGGTGCATTTTCTAACGTGGTAATTAATTCAGCTTCTGATAATTTCAACCGCCAAATTTTTACCCGTCCATCCTGTCCCCCCGCTGCAAAATATTGCCCATCAAACGAAAACCCGATGCAGTCTATTGACTGTTCCTGAGCATTTTGCAATGCAGTTAAATTGCCTTCCTTCCACAGCACTATCTCCCCAGAACCGGAGGCTGCGGCTAAGGTCAAACCATTTGGTGACCAAGCCACAGCCGTCACGTAATCTGAGAGCGTTCCTTGCCAAGGTCGGTCAAATAATTTTTTCCCACCCTTTATACCAAACACGCTCTAAAATCCTCTTTTAGTTTGGCTTCATCCAGATTTCTACCAATAAATACTAACTCATTTTTCCGCGTTTCTTCTGGTTTCCAGTCGCGATCCGGTTTGCCATCAAACAGCATGTGAACGCCTTGAAACACAAACCGCTGGTTTTCTCCGGCAATGTTGAGAATTCCTTTCATCCGGAAGATATCTTGCCCTTGATTTCGCAACAGTTCTCCCAGCCAATAATTTAATTTTTCTCCATCTAATGCGCCGGATTCTACAATCGCAATCGAACCGACTGTTTCATCGTGTTCGTGTGCATTTTCCCCCAAAAATTCCGGGTCAATTTCCAAGGCGCGACTCAAGTCAAATGCTTTCACTCCCAACAGCGCATCCATTCCTAATTCCGAGTTGCGGGTGCGGTAGATTTTCGCCATTGCATTCATCGCCCGAATGCGCTTTTCTAGATCTTCTAACTCTTCTGGCGTCACCAAGTCAGTTTTATTGATCAAAATTACATCGGCAAAGGCAATTTGTTCCTGAGCTTCATCTGCATCCCAATGCTGCCAAATATGCTTGGCATCCACTACCGTTACTACTGCATCCAGGGATAATTTATCCCGCATATCTTCATCGACAAAGAAAGTCTGAATTACGGGGGCTGGATCGGCAAGTCCGGTAGTTTCTATTACCAGGTGGTCGAACTTGTTCCGCCGTTTCATCAAGTTGCTGATAATCCGCATCAGATCGCCCCTCACGGTGCAGCAGATGCAGCCGTTATTCATCTCAAAGATTTCTTCATCGGCGTTAATAATCAGTTGGTTATCAATCCCAACTTCTCCAAACTCGTTAACAATGACGGCTACTTTCTTTCCATGTTCGTAGGTGAGGATGCGATTAAGCAGGGTAGTCTTACCCGCGCCCAGGTAACCAGTCAGAACTGTAACGGGAACGAAATCGGTTGTATCGGCACGTACCACGATCTATGCCTCGGTTCTTACAATGAGAATCAATATCATATTACAATAATTTAGGGGGGTAAAGCTACCCTCGCCATACCCTCGACTAAAAAATCCGGGTTTCTTGAAGAAACCGGGCTTTTTACAGCGGATTTCAGTCGGATGAGGTACGCCGAAAGTTTGTGTAGCGGCACCCTTAAGGGTGCCGCTACACAAACCAATCGATAATGCTTTCCCTCACGCGGCTGTACTACAAAATCCCGGTTTCTTTAATAATACCTTCGCCAATTCTCTGAAACGCCCACAAGAAGAAAGCATGTGGCTACACAAACAAAGCCGTAGCTTAGCAGGCTAGAATTCTTACAGGCTGCGGAGGCAGCCTTTGAATGCAATAGCGACACCCTTAAGGGTGTCGGATTTTGGCGAAGGTATTGTTTAAGAAACCGGGATTTTTAAGCGACTTAGTTTAGCGGCGTACACTTTCCTCCCAATCCATCCACAATGGCGCAGGTATTGGCGGTTAGCATTTTCTGGTATGTTTCACCTTCGCTACCTGTTTCTCCCAAACCGTCGGTGTACAATTCTTGGTCTGAAACTTTAACCTGCGCTTCTCTTGCCACCGATTGTATCAGCTTGGGGTTCAGGGTTGCTTCGGCAAAAATAGTCGGAACTTTTGCTTGTTTGATATCTTTTACCAATGCGCTGACTCTTGCTGCTGTAGGTGCTTCTTCAGTGCTAATTCCTTCTAGCGCCCCGATGACTGGAATTCCATAAGCTTTGGAGTAGTAACCTAATGCATCGTGGGTGGTGACTAATTTACGCGATTCTGGTGGAATTGTGGCAATTTGCGATTTAATCCAAGTGTCTATTTGCGTGAGTTCGCCGGTAATCTTTTGGGTGTTTTCTGCGTAAAATTTTGCCTTTTCTGGTTGTAATTTTGACAAGCGATCGCTTATCACTTTTGCCATTTGAATCCCATTTTGGGCATTGTGCCAAACGTGCGGATCGGTTACGGTTTCGCCGTCTTCTTCAAATTTTTGCGGGTTGGGAACCGCAAGTTCATCGACCGCAACTTTGGGTGCCGGATTCGATGTCGCTTGAATTAATCTGATCAAGCTGGGTTCAAAGTTGTACCCGCCATATAAAATTAATTTGGCTTGTTCGATCGCTTTGCGGTCTTCGGGCGTCGCTTGGTATACGTGAGGGTCAGCACCCGGTTGAATCAAGCATTTGACGTCAACTGCGTCGGCGGCAATTTGTTTGGTTAAGTCGCACAAAACGCTGTGGGTGGCGATGACTAAGGGGCGATTTCCATTCCCTGTCTGAGGGTTGGGGTTCGATGGCGCACTGCACCCCACTAAACCGATAGCGATCGCAATACTAGCAATCCTTTTACTTGCCAGATTTTTTAACATTTCTTTAATCCTGTGGCTGAAGTTTTATGTTTAAATATGAGAATGATTCTCATAATAATAATTTTATGTTAGAGGTGGAACATCTGGCTGTCAACTACCGGGGAATTTCAGCGATCGCAGATGTGAGTTTTTGCTTAGAACCGGGACAAATTGTTGGGATAATTGGGCCGAATGGCGCGGGCAAAAGTACAATGGTAAAGGCGATTCTGGGCTTAATTCCATCAGAAAGCGGCATTATCAGGTATCGTTCCCGCGCTTTAAAAGAGCAGCTAAAACAAGTCGCTTACGTCCCCCAGCGGAGTCAAATTGATTGGGATTATCCGACAACGGTATGGAATGTAGTGCTGATGGCGCGTACTCGCCATACGGGATGGTTTCGTTCCCACAGCCGTCAATCTAAAGAAATAGTTAAAGCAGCGCTAGAAAGAGTCGGGATGTGGTCATTGAGAGAGCGTCAAATCGGAGAGTTATCGGGAGGACAGCAGCAGCGGGTATTTTTAGCGCGATCGCTAGCTCAAGAAGCGGAGTTATTTTTCTTTGACGAACCGTTCGTAGGCGTGGATAAAAAAACCGAAGCGATAATTTTTGAAGTATTTGAAGACCTGAAATCTCAAGGTAAAATTTTGTTGGTAGTCGGTCACGATTTAGGCGAAACCACCAGAAAATACGACCGCTTTCTATTACTGAACAAACAATTAATCGCCAACGGTTCCCGCAACGAAGTAATTACAGCCACCAATATCCAAAAAGCCTATGGAGACAGCGTAATTCTCCTCCAGCGCGGGGAAATATAGCAATTAGCAATTAGCAATTACCAATTAGCAATTAGCAATTAGCAATTCACAAATGATAAATTTCTTACTTGAACCTTTAACTTTTGAATTTATGCGTCACGCAATTGTGACCGCAATTATGCTGGGTATTTTGTGTGCAGTAGTTGGCACATATTTGATCGTACAACGCATGAGTTTATTAGGAGATGTGATAGCCCATGCAGTTTTACCGGGACTGGCGATCGCTTTCTTTTTCGGTCTGGATATTTTCGTAGGAGCATTTGTCTCAGGTATCATTAGTAGTCTCGTCATTGCTGGGATTGATTCCCAATCGCGCGTCAAAGTCGATGCAGCAATGGCGTTGGTTTTTTCAGGTTTTTTAGCATTAGGAATTATGCTGATTACCTTGCTCAAAAGCAAACTAGACTTACATAGTTTTCTGTTTGGGGATATTTTAGAAGTCACGGCGGCGGATGTGAGTCGCACTTTCACTATCACCATCTGTGTCTTAATTTTTGTCCAGTTATTTTATAAAGAATTATTGTTTTACACTTTCGATCCGCTAGCAGCTCAAGCAATGGGATTACCCGTAAATTTAATTCATATCGGTCTAATTTCTGCCATTACCCTTACCATCGTTGCCAGTATGCAAGCAGTGGGAGTAGTGTTGGTCGTTTCGCTGCTAATCGGTCCCGGAATTACAGCTTATTTATTAGTTAAAGAACTGCATCAAATGATGGGATTGGGAGCAGTTATTGGGATTATTAGTAGCGTGGCTGGAATGTATATTAGCTACTACTTAAACGTGCCATCAGGGGCAGCAATTGTGTTAGTAGTTTCCGTCTTATTTATCTTAACGCTGCTGTTTAGCCCCGCTCAAGGAATTTTGACGCGACCCGAAGTCGCCCATAATTCTGCAAGAATTGTGCGACTGCTGAATAAATTAAAAATTAAATAAAATTATGCTCGTTTCAATAGGAGCGAAAAGGGCATCGCACGGACGGGGCGGGTTTATAGCGGGAAAGCGACTTCATAGAATACACTTTATTTTGCTTGAGTTAATAGTCCTTGTCTTGCGGACTTTGTTTGTGTAGCGGCAGCATTAATGCTGCCGCTACACAAACAAACCCACAAGGGCTGTATTTCACCAAGTTGCAAACCCCTATAAACCCGCCCCTACAACACCATTAAATATGCTCCTGCGATGCGATCGCACATGATATTAAATCTAAAATCTAAAATCCAAAATCTAAAATCAAAAATTGGGTTGGGGAAGGCGACCTTGCAGTTGCTCAAAACCCTTTTGGCAGTTAGCACAACCGCAGCCAGATTGATGGATAGAATTAATTTTGTCTTTGGCGGTTAACATCGCTAGGGAATTTTCCGAATGGTTTTTGCCAAAGGATACTGGGATAGTTTGGATAGCTGGCGTCGATAAAAGTTGGGGTGTTAGTGGGTGAGCGATCGCAGCAGATGCAGGATGTGCCAAAATCAGCATAGCGCCCAAGATCCAAGAGCAAGCAAGCAATAGCAACTTAATTTTGTTCATAGTTCCCACCTTCGTTTGTATGCAATGACTGACTAGCCGCAGAAATGTTTCTATTCTAACCGAGATTATGCCAGTCGATTCTGACCCAGTTGCTTCAACCTGGTATTCTTGCCAATTGAAAAACCTGCTGTGCCGTAATTTCCAAACTCTCAAACAGAGAATCAGTTAATATCGTATCTCCCATATAAGTCGGCGGCGGCGCATCTGGATAAAAAACTGTAATGCTTCTCGCTTGACTATCTACCACCCAAACTCGCAACACTCCCGCATTCAAATAATCTCTCGCCTTAGCAGCTAATTCCCCAAAAGTTTGTCCCGGTGAAATAATTTCGATAACTAAT
>NZ_JBHFNP010000120.1:0-3541 GCF_041929235.1 Microseira sp. BLCC-F43 | reverse complement strand
ATTCATTACTTACTACTAACGTGACCGGAGTCTGGGACTCTTTTTACGTGGGGATAGTGAGACAGAATTCACGCTTGAAAGACGGCTTTCCTCTCACTTTGTTGGTTGTTATACCTCCATTCCACTCAACTTTCTACATCGCACGAAACGAGGTCTTCCGCTTCGTTTGCCGTTGCTATCACCCTGAATGTATCTATCCATCGCTTTCTTAAGTCGCGACGTATACACATCTTGCATAACGGTGGAATACACCGATTTCAAATCTAGCAATTCACCTGACCATTGCACCGTTACCAAGTCAGCTTTGAGTCCTGGCAATTGCGCTTTTAGATCTGTGTAATACGGATTGTCTGCGAGTTCTGGTAGATGGCAGACCAACGGACAAGCATTGACGGCACACCGATTAGAGTCCCACCAATCCAGGCATTGACCCAGCCAACGGTTAAAGAGATAGCGGCAGATTCTCAGCCATTCATTGAGCTTCTGAATTTGCTGAGTATATGGGTAGATTCTGTATTGGTAATTGAGCTTCATCGGTGTTACCTCGCTATCGACCAAGCGTGAGTGCTGTTATTTCAAGCTACGCTGATTATAGCAGTATTTCCGTAAGGTGCAATGAAAAATGATTTTGTTAGCAAAGGTAGCTTTGTCAGTGACTTGAAGGTTCACCTTGTTCTGACGACGAAGTATCGCCGCAAGGTCTTTACAGGTGAGATGTTAAAACCTCTGCATGAAGTGTTTCTGGATCTGCTGACCAAATGGGATTGCAAACTCGTTGAATTCAACGGAGAAGAGGATCATATTCACTTGTTGTTTCAGTACCATCCAGATGTAGCGTTAAGCAATCTGGTGAATAATTTGAAATCGGTTTCATCGCGCAAACTGAGACAGGAATTTGAGGAACGAGTAAATCAGTTTTATCGTAAAGATGTGCTGTGGAACGGGTCTTACTTTGTTGCTAGTTGTGGAGGTGTTACGATTTCAACATTACGCAAATACATCGAACAGCAAGACACGCCTGATTGACCTGTGTGCAGCATGAGAGATAGTTCGTTTCCTCCATGTCTTCCTCCCTCGCCTACGGCATTGGTCGGAAGACTGTCGTCAACTCACCCGCCATTCATCCCACGCTGCCCTATCGGGTCAGGCGTGGGGCTTCTGTCGGTTCAAGCTAAAACTGAGTCGTTTTGATGGCAATCGGCTATTAGCTGGGGCAGTCAGTGAAATTTTAACCACTGCTAGAACCCGATATCGGGAGTATCATACTGGTCAATTGAGTCGGGAAGCGATGGCGGCAGAACGTCTTGTACTGGAAGCCAAATTGCAAGATGTCTTGACTAATGCGCCTATTAAGGGTTGGCCTGCCGATGCCCAACGATTAGCCAACCGGATTCAACGTCATTGGACAGAGTGGTTTACTTTTTTAGATTATCCAGAAGTTAAACCTGACAACAATGATGCCCAACGAGCTTTACGCCCTGTGGTCGTGCATCGGAAAGTAACTGGAGGAGCGCGAAGTGATTGGGGCGCGAGGGTTCGTAGCCCAAATGTTTAGCTTTTTAGAAACAGTTCGGCTGCAAGGTGGGGAAGCGCGCGCACAATTATATGAGTTACTGTCTTTAGCTGGTCGTAGTCCTCCAGGCTTACAATTCAACTGAACTTTTCGTTGAAAGAAATTGAATCAACCAGTTTTCCACAAACTTCCTTCTTGATTGTGGCAAGTTTTTCTGGAATACCACCTACAACTGGAGTGCGTAGCTATCGCTGACATCATTGGCGATACCGCAACGCAGTTGCGGTGAGCAGTTACTTTTAATCTTCATCTTGCAGCCGATGCTGCTTTCAGATATCTGTAAATACACCAGCGCTACGCGCTATAGTAGCGTAGTTGACAATTATTGGCTCTTCTAGCACAACAGTTAAAAACGCAATTACTATTTATTTAATTAAGCAATTGGAGTTTTGTCATTTCCACTTTTAGACAAAAGTGTACTTGTTGAAAAATAGCTTGATTATTGACGCAATGTTTTTGTTGGTTGAGAGACACAAGATTAAAATAATATAGATAAATTTGAGTTGTCAATCGCCCAAAACTTCTAGTGACTTATGGCTAAAAATTCACGACACGGAAAAGCGGAAATAATCTGCGAATCTGAGTAGTTAAAGATTCGTAGAGTTGGGCAAGGTTGGCATCAGTTATTTTGGGATATTGCCTATTACACAGGGGAAAGGTGGGGCGCAATTGTGGCGCTGCGGGTTGAGGATTTGTACGCATCAGGTCCTGGGCGCGAGTACATCACTTTCCGCGCTATAGCGCTGCGCGCTGGTATACTTACACTAAGCCAATAATATGATATAGTTAGCTAAAAGTAGCTTCAATTATGGCGCGCGCTTATAGTCTTGACTTACGTATACGTGCGCTTGACTTGATAGCTGGTGGCATGTCAATCAGTAAAGTGAGTCGGCTGGTAAACATTAGCCATCCAACTCTGTATAAGTGGACTACAGATATCAAAAATACAGGTTCAACAGTTCCTAAGACAACTGTACCGCCGACTGCGCCATCTAAAATTACAGACTGGCAAGCAGAGGAGGCAGGACAGGAAAAGGAAAAATTTCAGGAATTTGTTGAACGCCACGGTGATAAAACACAACAAGAAATGGCTCAAGGGGCAATGTAAGTCGTCACACAATTAGTCGAGGTTTGAAAAAACTGGGTTAGACTCGGAAAAAAAACCTATGGTTATCAAGCTCGTAGCGAAGAAGCGCGCTGCGAATTTAGAGAAAAACTAGCTAAGTATCGACATGAACAGATAATATACATAGATGAAAGCCCAATAGACAGTAATGAGAGTTACGCTTACGGATGGTGTGAAAAAGGGGAAAGATTTCACGCCTCCCGACCTGGAAACCGTCGAGCGCGACTTAGTATTATTGGCGCTTTATGCGAGGGGAAGTTTTTTGCCCCGATGGTTTATCAAGGATATTGATAAGCCAAAGTAGTTGAAAATTGGTAGGAGAAATTTTTGTGACCACAAGTCCGAACAAGGCAGGTAATTATTATGGATAATGCCCCCTTTAATAACTGACGTATCATTAGAGAAATCCTCGAAAAATCAGGAGGCGAATTACTTTTCAAAGCCCAGCTATTCTCCTGACTTAAACCCCATAGAGCATGGGTGGCATAAAGTTAAGACAGCCATCAGAAAAGAGCTGGCTAAATATGAATTTAATCTTCACAAAGCTGTTGCAGCAGCATTTCAGTATTTGTAAATAGACAAGCGCAGCGCTATAGAACTCGCAAGGCAGATACTAGCGGACACCGTGAAACTAGGCAAGTGCCGGTTCATCCAACGCTACACGAACGCCTGAAGGCTGATGACGTACCGAACAATCAATCGTTGTTTCCCAGCAGTCGCAACCCCACAAAGCACGTTTGCTTTAAAGCAGCGGATTTATTTTTGCGGAATGCTTTGGAGTGCTGTGGTTACGAGTCAAAAGGCATCAGCACCCATTCAACCAGGCGCAGCTTCATCACTCG
>NZ_JBHFNP010000012.1:0-17322 GCF_041929235.1 Microseira sp. BLCC-F43 | reverse complement strand
TGTAATCATGGCGTTTCTTTTTCGACGTTCAATTTTATCGCTATTTACTGTTGGCGCAACTCCCTAAATACAAAAGTTAATACTGACTGCGGATAAATCAGCAGTCGTCGTTTTTCATCCCTGGTCTAAAGACACAGGGCGGATCGTTCTCCCAGTCGCCCTGGTAATCAGCCCACCGCTGTGCATCTCGACGACGGTACGACCAATCGTACTGTCCAGAAACAGGTTCGCCAGCAAAGGGATCGCGATGCCAACGGCGAATTAAATCGCCACTAAAGATAGGCTTCCAGACAAAGTGGCAGTTTGTTTCCCATTCAATTCGTGAAAGCTGAGACGCCGCTAAGTATGAATATCGACTGCCAAGTCCATAATAGAAATAAACTGAAATTGTCATTAATTTAAACTTGAAAATTGCTAGTTATATCATGTGCATTATCAACGGTTATCTAACTGCTAATAGCTAATAGCTAATGGCTGCTGGAGGAGGCAATTGACAATTAGCAATTAGCAATTAGCCATCCATAGAGTAACGAGCGCAATTCTCCTGAATCTTTTGAATTGCCCGTTGCGCGTAGATACTAACATCCCGATCGGGATCGTCTAGCGCTTGCTGGAGGGCGGTGAGGGCATCGGGATTGCCCAATTTGCCGAGAGCGATCGCAGATTCTTTCCTCACATCTGAATACTCATCTGCCAGGGCTTCTATTATTGCGGATAAACACTGGGAATCCGGGATTTTTTGTAACACTTGTAAGGCAAATTTTCGCACCTGCCAGTGTTCATCCTTCAGCGCAACTTCAACCGCAGGAATGGCTTTGGGATTCGCCTGAATTGCCAGAGACTTGGCAGCATTGCGGCGTACTTGCCAATCCGGATCGAAGGCGAGGGATTGACTCAGTAATTCTACAACTTCCTCATCTGCTAAATGGCCTAAAGTCAAAGCCGCCTCACGGCGGACGCTATCATCAGAATCAGCGATTAAAGATAAAGCAGGTGGGCAGATTTGAACTTGATTCAGATAGCGGAGAGTAGTAATAGCTGCTTCTCGCAGTTGGGAATGTTCCGATTTCAAGAAAGTCAGCACCGCTGGAAGAGACTGGGCATCGTGAATTTTCCGCAACAGAATTAACACGTTGAGTTGTAAATTAATATCTTCTTGGTGCAGCGCATCTAACAACAGCAGTAAATGTTCCGATGATACCAATTCACCTAAAGCAGATAATGCCTCTTGGCGAATTTCTGCATCTTTGGATGCGAGACATGGCAATAAAGCGGGAACAACGACGGGATTGGCAAGTTCCCACAAGGCAGTTACCGCGATTTTTTGCACGGCGGTGCTTTCATCTTGCAAGGCAAGAATTAGAGCATCAATTGCCTCTTCGTCTCCCAAATGTTGCAGAGTTTTGACTGCAACTAAGCGATCGCTTAAAGTAGGCGATCGCAACATTTCCAACCACTGATTTAACTCAGAATCCGTAGACGCAGACATTTTTTATCCTCACCGTAACAAGAAAGGAATTTGCACCGTAATCGCCTTCGTAGGACATTCTTTTTCACAGGGCAAACAGAACCAACACTCATCGTATTTCATATAAGCTTTGCCCGTCTCTGGGTTCTTTGCTAACACATCAAGCGGACAAACCTCAATGCAAACCCTGCATTTTTCCAAACATTTAGATTCATCGACGATTACAGGAACGTCTACTCGTTGTGTAGTTAAAGCCATAGATTTACTCTCCTTTGTTAGCTAGGTTTTTGTCGATCGTTGCACGTAGGAAACGATAACCTACGTCAATCTCTGTGAGTTTGCGGATTTTTCCGTACTTGGCATCCCATTGATGGTTGTTCAAATCTGCTGCCAGCGATTTTACTCCTTGTGCAACTAAACTCTCATCAGCCAAAACAAAAGATGATATCCCTGCACGAATATCGGGGTTTAGATACATCTCAGGACGGTTCCAACCTGCTGCCGCAAACAGATCGGATAAATCGGAGGGTAACATCAAAGGGAAAGTTTCAACATATCTGTGAGTATTTGTCTGAATTAGATTGGCAATTTCGGCGAGGGGTAGAAACCGCAGTGCATCTTCCCAAAGGCAAGGAAAGTAATCGTAAAGCCAGATTTTCTGAGCTAGCCTGATATCAAAAGTCAGCAACACAATTGCCCCATTTATAACAATTCTATACATCTCTTGAAAGGCTTTCTTTAGGTTGGAAAAGTGATGAATGGTGAGAATACTCACCGCTGCATCAACAGATTTATCTGGCAAAGGAAGAGCTTCTGCATATCCAGGGAACCATTTGACTTGGGGATGTTCTATTGCTTGCGATCGCATCATTGATGAAGGTTCTATAGCATAGACAGAATATCCTTGGTTTGCTAATGCTAAACTGTAACCCCCAGTTCCAGCCCCAATATCAGCGATTGTGCTGCTTTTTGGCAAGTCTAGCAGGTCAATTATCGCTTTTACAATCCGAGGATCGGGAACGCGAGAAGTTGCATAGTTTTTACCAATGGAATCGTAGAGAGGCATTTTTCAACACCAGTAAATAGCTATTAGCAATCCAAAATTTATCGTGTTGCTACATCATAAACTTCTCTTAGTAAATCCACCTCCACAACATAAGGCTCTACTGGACGCTTAAACAACACCATTTCCCCCGCCCGATCCTGCTTCAAATTCACATGACAAAACCACTCCTGATTATTTTTTTCCGGAAAATCCAAACGATAGTGATATAAACCCCAGCGACTTTCCCGACGATACAGCGAGGCGCGTGCAGCCATTTCAGCACAATCGCGGATAAAATGCACTTCCATACAGCGCATCAATTCGTGAGCGTCACGCGCTCCCATTTGCGCTAAAGTCTCGTGATAGCGGATAAAATTATTCAACCCAATTTGCATTTTGTTACCTGATTTTGGTGGTTGCAGATAGTCATTCACCAGCCGTCGCAGCTTATACTCTACCTGAGTATGCGGAATACCATTAGGCTGATTCAAAGGGGCATATATGCGAGCTTTTTCCGCTTATAAAAATTCGGCATCTGGTGACAAATGCTCTAAGTGTTGGATCTACTCAACCGCATTAGTTCCTGCTAATCTACCAAACACAAACGCCCCAATCATATAATTATGAGGAACGCTTGCCATATCTCCCGCCGCATACAATCCCGGTACTGTGGTTTCTGCTTTCTCATTCACCCAAACACCAGAAGCACTATGTCCGCTACACAGCCCAATTTCCGAGATATTCATCTCAATACCGTGGGTGCGATAATCTTCAGATCTGCCCTCATGAAAGCGTCCCCGACTCGGTCGCTCGTTTGACCACAAAATCGACTCAATTTCAGAAATTGTATCCTCATCTAAATGGGTCATCTTGAGTTGAATTGGCCCCTTGCCGGAGTTCAATTCTTTCCAAATCTCTAGCATCATTTGACCGATCCAGTAATCGCAATTGATGAAGCGGTGTCCTTCGGCGTTGGCGGTGTATGCGCCAAAAGGCCGAGCAACGTGACATCCTCCCCCGCCAAATCAAAGATTATGGTGGGGGCTGCCAAAACTCACAATTTGGATTTCGTGGTTGCTCTCTTTTGAGATTGCGGCACTTGCCTAGATTGAGTTGCCTCAATCCCCGGTAGATCGCCTGCACAGGCAGTTTCCTTTCCCGCTAGCCCAGCGGTACTAACTAGCTTAATTCCTCGATTCCTGATATTTTGACCTGCTGCTACGTCCCTATCGGTTATGTAGCCACAATGAGGACAGTTATGGACTCTAACGCTCAGGTGTTTATTTACTTGACCACCACACTCGGGGCATTCCACAGAAGTCCCCCTAGCATCAACTTCACGCTCAGAATTTTCCCCGCTGTCGGGTGAGGAGAGAGGGTCACCCCTCTCTCCTCCCCTTTGAACCGGACATGAGACTTTCGCACTCATCCGGCTATTGCCTTACTTCAAGCGAGATTTAACTTGGGTTTTATGTACCTGCTTGTGACACGGTTTGTGTAAGTGCTGAAGGTTTTCCACGTCGTCTGTTCCGCCTTCCGCAACAGGTACTATATGATGGGTTTCGATTTCCTCCCCGTTGAATAGGAATTCACCACACTCTGGACATTTCCAGTTCTGGTTCTCAGCTATCATATAAAGCTTGGCTCCTCTATCAAAGCGAGATTTACCAAACTTCTGGTGACGTTTTTCCCAATATTCTTTTAACGAAGGGTCGTCGGGACTTGCGTCACCTTTGACCTTTATATGACGTTCGATGGGTGTATGTGCGATTTGGTACAGGACAAGTTCCTTGTCTTTCCCTTTACGTTCGCTTGTAGTACAAGCGAACACCCATCTGTTGCCTTTAATGGTTTTGAAGTAACGTTTGCGTACCCATTTTGTATTTTTGTTGGGATGTCTACGTTTTGCCCAACGCCAAAGGTATTGCCATACCCGATTTGAGATATAACTGAAGGTTTCTTTGCTCACCACCCCTTTGTAGTAGTTAGCAAAACCCCTGAGAATTGGGTTGAGCTTTTTAATTAAAACTTCCTGCTCTACACCATTCAAATTTCTGATTTCCTCACCAATCCGCTGACAGAAGGTTAGCACCTTCTTTTTGGACGGCTTGATTAAGAGTTTTCCGTCGTAGTGCCGGGAGTTGAACCCAAGGAAGTCAAAGCCGTCTTCCATTGACGTTATTAACGTCTTCTCATTGCTGAGTTCTAAACCTCTTTCTGACATCCATGCTTGAATCAGGTCTTGGGCGGCTTCGAGACTGTGTTTGTCTTTAGCCGTAACAATAAAGTCGTCGGCGTACCGTACCACACCAAGTTTGGAGTTGGTGGTCTTGATGAAGTTTTCTAGACCATGCAATCCTATGTTGGCTAATAGAGGAGAAATGACTCCTCCTTGTGGTGTGCCTTGTTCCGTGGGATTGAGATTTCCTTGGAACACAAAACCCGCTTTTAACCATCCTTTGATGCGTTGTCTTTTTGGGAACATACCCATCATGTTCAGGATGGATTCATGTGTTATGTTGTCAAAGAAGCCTTTGATATCAGCTTCTAGAACCCAGTTGTGCCATCTGGATAACAGGATGAAACTTTGCCCTATTGCATCTTGACAGCTTCTTCCCGGTCGGTTAACCTAAGCCGGGAGATCGCCCTCCCGACTCGGCGCAAGAACCGTGCGTGAGATGTTAACCTCACACGGCTCCTCAGTACATGGATTCCACCTTTGCTTGTGGCTACTAATCTCGCGTTTACGTTTTCCACCTTGATTACCTGTGAATTTGGTCGTGGCAGTGTAGGTGTAATAGGACTAGGTTATCGTCACTGTTTTTCCCACCTTGACTTTGTGGTTTCAGGTGGTGTTTTTCAATAATATCTCCCGGTCTGAAGTGTTGTCCGCAGTGGTGGCATTTTGCTTTCTGTCGCTTTAGCAGTCTTGCTTTTTGCGGTTCTGTAGTTAGGAAGTTATCCCCCATTCTCGAACTCCAATATGTGACATCCCCATCAAAGGGCGAACGGTTTCCTTTTACTTTTGTCCACCGTGTTCCAGCTTTGTAAGAACTGTACTTATCGAGCTTGGTCAAGGTATCTTCGTTCTCCGAAAATACCCAGTTGTCTCTCTCGATTGATTTCCAGTATTTCTTAGCTATCTGGCCGTTTGATTTATTGGGATGTCGTCTTTTCGCCCATCGCCATAATACTCGGAACACTAGATGATCTAGTTGGCGGAAGGTTTTCCCCGCGTTCCACGGGGATTGGTAATTACTCCATCCTCTGACTTTGGGGTTGAGAACCTGTATCAGCTTTGATTGTTTCGCTGTTTTTAGTTCGTGGACTTGCCCCGCTATCGCTAGATAGTGTTCTTGGGTATTTTTGTCACTGGGTTTGATGATAGTCTTAAAGCCTAAAGCTTTTCCCCTACTTGTTTTTCCGCTATGATTTCTACCCACCGCGAACTGTCTGATAGTAAAACCCAGAAAATCAAATCCCGGTTTTTTCGCTTCATGTTGTCGCAGTGTGTGTACTAGCTTCGTTTTTTCTGTTTTTAGATCTAGCCCTATATGTTCCAACCATTCTCTGACGATTTCCTGGCATTTCTCGACTCCACTTAGCTCGTCGCCAATTATTAGGAAGTCATCGGCGTATCTGATTAGTTTCGGTTGAGATACATCATCTCTCCCGAACTTTCTCCTCGCACCTTTGATGCACCCGTTACTATACGTTGGATATACTTCTTCTATTGCGGTTTGCATTCCATGTAACGCCATATTTGCCAAAAGCGGTGAAAGAATCGGGCCTTGAGGGGTTCCACTGTCCGTTTCCTGCCAGTTTCCCGCGTCTAAAACCCCCGCTTTTAACCAAGCTTTGATTTGTCGCCTGAAACAGGGAATCGTGTTGATTTTCGCCAGCAGTTTTTGCTGGTTAATTCGGTCGAAGCACTTCGCTATGTCCGCGTCTAGGACCTATTTCGGTTTTGCCGTTAATACTAACCTGATCGCTGCAATCGCGTCATGACATGACCTTCCCGGTCTAAACCCAAACGATTCGCTTTCAAAACAAGCTTCCCATTCGGGTTCCAAAGCGATTTTGAGTAGGGCTTGCTTGGCTCTGTCTTTTATGGTGGGGATGCCTAGAGGACGTTTTTCCTGACTTCTGGGTTTTGGTATCCAGACCCTTCTAGCGGGGCGGGCTTTTCCGTCTATTTCTAGTACATTAACCAGTGACATTCGCTGTTTTTTGTCGAGCTTTTTTATCCCATCCACTCCGGCAGTGTTTCTGCCTTTGTTTTCTTGGGTTACTCTTCTAACAGCGATCAGCTTCGCGTACCGGGATTTGACTACCATTTTTTGGAGTCTGCGAACGAGCTTCACGTCTCCACGCTGACTAGCTCTATAGATCCTTTTCTGAAGTTTGAAGACTGCCCCCTCGACTTTCGCCCAGTTGACCTTCTGCGATTCCACTTGTGATGTAATCTCCGTTTTGGAGATTGACTTCCTACTGTGAACGTATAGACCATGTAGCAGTGGGTCTGTTAGCCTATCCCTTCGATTACGGAGGGGCGTTTGCTTTTGACCCCATCCCCCCGATGGGCGACTTACGCTAGCTACTACTCTCGGATTCGACCTATCCTTGAGAGTCATCCCATCGGTTAACTCGTTCCCAACTTCCGTTGATACCGACAATAGATCCTGCCAACTCCTCCGGGTTTTGGTTAGTGTCGATGGTCAAGGATTCTTTTGCTATCTACCGTTCGCTTGAGCATTTTTCGCTCCCAGCGTTACAGCCTGATTTCGCTGGTTCTGATTAACGAAGGATAAATCAGTTCACTTTCGTTGCTCGTAGTCGGACGCTTGGTGCTTCACCGCTTGAGGCTGGCAGTTGATCGCCGTTTATCCCCGCTGCGATTCTGGCGGTGCTACCCTCTCCATAGTCGGGGGATACGCAGTCCTCTGGACACTTGAGGGGAGGGACTTGTCAGATATGACTCACCCTCACGGAAGTTGAGTTATCTCGGTTTGGGGCATTCACCCTTCGCTATTGACCTCCTTTGCGGCTGATCGCTTTCTCTGGAGGTGTGGTGTGTTCGAGGGTTGAATCCCTCTCGGCTACACCAACGAGCCGCACAAAGCCGTAGGAGTTTTGCTCAAATACAGCTTCCCATTCGGGTTCTAGTGAATTCTTTACTATTGCCTGTTCGATTCTGTCTCGCACGGTAGGGATTGAGAGCGGTCGTTTCTTGCCGTTTGGCTTGGGTATCTCTACCCGCCTTGTTGGTTTGAGGTTTCCCCCATTCCAAGTGTTTACCAGAATCACTCGCTGCTCAGGGGTATTGACAACCTCTTTGTCAATGCCTGCCGTTGCCTTCCCTTGATTGGTTTGAGTGATACGTCGAACTGATAACAGTAAATTTGCGTAGCTTCGTAACATCAACTTCTGCAAGCTTCTTAGCTTACGGAACTCACCAAGCTTTCTCGCACGAAAGATTCTCTGACGTAGGTTTCTGACAAGCTTGTTAACTTTCTTCCAGTTAATCTGGTTCCAGTCTTCTAGCCGTCTCTTTAGTTTGTTTGTTGTCAATGATGACACCATCTAACTTGTCCTCAGATTTGATTCCTTTGTTGGATTTACTTTCGTATAAGACCCAGAGGAAGTCTGCTAAACATTCGTTCAGGGGTGATGTTTCATATCGTGTCCCTTCCCATCGGTTGTGTATAGTGGGGGAGTGGAAAATTATGTGCGATCGCAACCAATATGCCGAAGCGATTAACCATTGCGCCGCATCTGAGTGTAGAAGAACTGGAAATTCACTACCGTCGTGCATCAAATCCAATAGAACGTACTCGCTACCAAATTGTTTGGTTGCTAGCACAAGGAAGAGCCAGTACTGAGGTGGCAGCCGTCACTGGCTATAGTTTGGAAGTAGTACGTCGAATAGCTCGCAGATATAACAAGACTGGTTCACAAGCGTTAACAGATCGACGTCAAATTCATCCTGGCCCTGAGCCGATGTTGTCTCCGACACAGCAAGCCCATCTGTGGCAAGCACTTTCTGGCGCTGCTCCTGATGGAGGTTTATGGAATGGTCGTAAGGTAGCCGATTGGATAGGTGAGTTAATTGGTCAACCAGTAGGCAGACAGAGAGGGTGGGAGTATCTGCGACAGATGACCTTCCGATTAGTCAGCCACGTCCACAACATCGGGAGGCTGACATTGAAGAACAACAACAGTGGAAAAAAACTAGCAGTTAAGTTAGAGGAAATACAAGCTCAATACCCACAAGCCGATGTGGAGCTTTGGGCAATGGATGAACATCGGCTTGGACCGGGGTCTGTGGTACGGCGAGTGTGGACACCAGAAGGACAACAAGCAATTGCCAATGTTAACTGGCGCTTTCAATGGTTATGGGTTTACGGTTTTGTACATCCACAATCAGGTGAAACCTACTGGTGGATTTTGCCTCAGGTGAACACGCTCGTTATTCAACCGAGTTTTAGCAGACTTCGCCACACATTTTCAACTCGGCCTGCACAAGCGTATTATTTTAGCTCTCGATCAAGCTGGTTGGCACACCAGTTACGCTTTAAAAGTTCCGGAAGGCATTCATCTGATACATATGCCTTCCCACTCGCCTGAATTACAACCAGCAGAGCGTCTATGGCCCTTGACCGATGAACCGATTGCCAACGAGTCATTTGATAACCTCGATCAATTGGAGGAAGTATTATTTCATCGTTGTCGCTCATTACTGTACCAACGTGATTTAGTCCGGGGTTTAACCTGTTTTCACTGGTGGCCAAAAACAGCTGCCTCGACTTATAACTAATCTGCTTGTGAGCCAATTTCTAGCTCTGATTGACGCGATCATTTGACCGAAAAAATAGAGGCTGCGCTAGGGGCTATAGTGGCGGAAAATTGTTCGCGGTGTAAAACACGCGAACAATTTTCCGCCCGTTAACCTAAGTGTTTCAGCTCCAATTGGTAGCTCTTGTCGAACTGATAACGGTCAGTGAGATTCGAGCGATCGCTGTTGGAGTATAAGAGGGAAAGTGGTGCGCGGATTTGGTATTAAGCGCGATCGCACGGAGCGCCGAACACCCCCACTATACACAACCGATGCGAAGGGACACGATATCAACCCCTATCTGGCCCATTACAGGCTAACGTTCGCTTTTTCCTCCATCCTTTACCCTCCAGGGATTTCCGTCTTCGTTGCCTCAGACCTACTAAGAGTAATCGACCTCTCTTAGACTCTGTAGGGCTTACCCTGTTGTGTCGTCTAGTTTTTCAACCCCCATTAGGTGCTATCTATTCTGCGGTGGAAATTTGGTTCTCACGATTTATGGAGCTGGAAGCCATAAATCCTATCCACTTACCTTTTGGTCAGAACCTAACAGCCTTATTTGGTTCGTATATGTATGACGCAGTTTAGAACGATAGTTCACTTTACGTTCTCCATTAAGGGTTTCCCTTTCGCTCCTGACCGCCTTAGGCTGGCAGCTTCGGCTACTTTCGTGGTCTGCACTCCGTCTCGTTCATTGCTTACTTGAGACGTGACCGGACTCTTGAGAGTCTTTTACGTAAGGGTGGCGGGTGAGAATCCGTCAGGAGAGTCGGCTCTCCATACTAAACGGGTTGGGTCGATGGAGGCTATTAAACCTCGCACCTCCCATTTAGATCGCAGCGTGCAAGTTTCCCCGCACTGCGCTCCCGATATTCTAGGCTCGTGCCTTGCTCATGTGGATGTAATCGTGGCAGGATTCATGTACAGCGATTAAATTCTTTGGTTTCCAGTTTGAGTGGTTGCCATCGATATGGTGTAGGTGAATATGTTCACCAGGCATGAATTTGTGACCACAACTGCCACATGAATGGTTTTGCCTTCTAAGCGCTTCAGAGGTTTTACCGTTGTGGAGCTTGCTTTCACGTTTGCTCGAGTATGCGATATCGCCGTCCTAGGGGGATTTACTCCCTGTTACCTTGCCCAACCCACTTTCTTGGTATGGAACCGTTGGGAAAGCTATATCCAGCAGTTTTTTACTGGTATATCGACTTTGTTTGGTTTCCTTGTTGAATACCTTTGTAACCCGCTTTTGGATGAAGTAGAGAGAGTTTCTAGCTCCATCCATCTTCCAGTATTTATGGTAATTTCTCCCACCTCTGACTAAGGGGGCTAGTTTGGTAGCTTTGACCTTAGCACTATTGGATGGCTTTTACTTTCTTGCGGAATGCTTTGAAGTTGTCCACTGAGGGAGTACTTCTGAATTTTCCGTTGTTCTGCACTTTGAAGTGCCAACCGAGGAAATCAAATCCATCTGTCGTAGCAGTTATTTTGGTTTTCCTTTCACTGCTTTTTATTCTGATGGCGGCTAAGAAATCGTTGATTTTTCCAAGTATTTTGACTTCATCGTCTTTGGGTTTCAGGAAAAATACCATATCGTCTGCATATCGGACGCTAGGGTGTATGTTTTCTATTCCATTGAGAGCGATGTTTGCCAGTAATGGACTGACCACGCCACCTTGTGGTGTGCCTTGTTCAGGAAATCCTACATTTGTTCCGGCTTTTAAGCATCTCCAGATGCCTAGCTTTAGACCCGATGGGGCAATTAGGTTTTCCATAATACAGGTGTGGTTAATCCGGTCGAAGCACTTTTCGATATCCAGTTCGATAACTCGTTTCTGGTAGCCTTTTTGCTTTGAATTCAGATTTTGGTACACGTATTTTTGGGCATCCTGTGCCCCGCGTCCGGTTCTGAAGCCGTAGCTTCTGGCGTGGAAGGTAGCTTAGGTTTTCAATTTCGCCCTTCTCGTTCAAGTTTAGATATTTACTACCATCTAGTTTTTTGTTAATATAGAATTGATGGGCTATGCCGGAATTAATTTCTTGTGGCGATAGATTTTGATAAAGCAAGTCTTTCAATTCTTGCCAGGAAAGCCCCGTTTGTTTTATAAACGTTTCTTTGTTGGTTAATCCCCCAAAGTTTGTTGGCGAGACATCAACTCCATAACGCTGAGTCAAATCGCTAGCTTCAGCTTTTTCTGTTATTATCAAAATTCTAAATATTCCCGCCCCCAAATCTCATCGCGCTTATCGCCATCTTGTTGTGGATAAAAGATTTCGTAGATGTCAGCAAGATTGGTGTTAAAATGACCGAGATAAGTCCGAATTTGTTCGAGGTAAAGATTGAAAGGCAAGTGACCTGGATATTTGGCAGTAGCGAGGTGTCGGAACGTATCTTCAAGTTCCTTTTTGGCTTTTGAAGCTTCTTCGTCAAGCTTCTTTTTGAGTTTTTACGCTAAAATTTCCCTGACAATTTGGGTGTAAGGAACAGTATCGTTGGTATTGTCGCAGGTCAATGGAATGTTTTCTAAATCGGGGCGGCGATCGCTCAGGCTAATAAAGTTTGAATTATTTTTGTTAACCTGAGTAATATACTGCTCAACAATTCGCATTAAATCGACAAAATAGGCAGCCGGACTAAAAATAGATTGACAGGGGTCGCATTGTAAATAATCTAGACTGCCAAATAGCTTTTGGTAGCTAGGGAGCGATTGAAAGTTCTCGCGCACTTGAGCAGCATTATCACCCAGCATAGTTCCGAAACGCGGCGAACCAAACTGCATGGTGTTTGCCAAAAGTACCATCACGCAGGCTGTTGTCTGGGTAGCGTTGCGATGAATTTCTCTGGCTTTTTCTGGATCTAGGTTTGAAGCTTGGACGAACTCTGCTTCGGGGGTGGAGGCGATCGCCAGTGCTGAATCTAGTTTCTGACTCTCTTCTGAAGAAGCAACAAGAAGCATTTCTCCCTCCTCTCCTTCACCTTGCACTGGTTCCTGAGAAGGATCCAAAAGCTTCTTAGCATCGCTGGGATCGATATCAAGGCGTAACAACCGTTGGTACGCTTTTAGGCGATCGCATACTGTATCCTTATCCAAACCCTCCCAATTTAATGCTTCTATAGCATTTTCATCGTTGTTTAGTAAATCAAATTCCGGGTAGCGATCAAAGAATGGCTTGAGAATATCATCGGTTTTAATTTGAGTTAAATAGGACATTTTTACCTCCATTGATCTGATATTTTACGGGTAAATTTTGAGAGGTTATAATTGTTGTAAACCTAAATTTTACAATCCTTTCTTTTTTTGGCATTTAAGCCGCATCATCCTTTAGTAAATAGTCCTCTAACAAGCTAATATCGAACTGATCTTTAGCGACTGCTTTACCAATATTAGGCTTGCCAAATTTTCGGTTACCAGAAGTATCCATTATTATAAAATACGTGAAAAATTACCTGGGTATATCTCTCGGCAATTTGCCCTAAAACTCCCTTTTTAAGCTCATATTTTACGGTTTATATATCATGGTGCTTTTTTTTTTCCAATTTTCATAGCCATTATAACTATCCAAACAATTATCACTAATATAAAACTTTTAAAATAGTTGTTTTTTGAATAAATGTAAGCTTTACTATTGGCAAATATTTTGATTTTTTATCTAATGAGATAAGCCGATAAATGAACTTCAGAGTCATTATTTCGCGGGTTTGTACTCTGATATTGATAGAAATTATCACCTAGTATGTAATAAGTTTTTAACCATATTATTGTTTTTGTATAAGAGGTTTTCGCATATTTTCCTGTAAAAAATATTAAATTTTTGCTGCGGTCTGTAATTAAAATATTTAACTATTGCTGCGGATAAAGATGGCAAAATATTTTTAATTTTACCGCTAACAGCGATGCAAAAATTTAGTCTATTATTCTGATTTAGATCGCATTTATTTGTTGATGACCATGTTCCAGACGAGCATGATCGCGTTCAGCAATCATTGCAAGGCTTGTTGGAAGTTGATTTTCAAAACTCTTTCTTGCTTGAAAACCTCGGAGAGACCGTTGAATACGAATAGCAGAAGCAGTACTAACAGATCTTGTTGTTAACTCTTGCAGATATGCGCGTGCAGAAACAGTAGCAACAGATCTTGTTGTTAACTCTTGCAGATATGCGCGTGCAGTTTCCCTGTCCTTGTTCATCCCTTTTTTATCTCTAAAATTAATCGGATTCCCTCCCACAAACGCATACAAATTCAACCCATCAACAGTTCCTGCCGGATCGCAACTCATCCACCGTCCCAACCAAGGCGCATAATAACGCGCACCGTAGTAATACAAACCCGTCGCTGCATCCCGTTCCTTACCCGAATAGCGGTAGTGCTTCAACTTCACCTCCGCTAAACTTTTCCCCGCCACAAATGCCGTACCGCCGTAGGGAAAATATTCCTCATAGCTAATCAGTTGCCCCTGATCATCCACCTCCATCGTTGCCGAACCTAAATGGTTGTCAAGTTGGTAGCGCACTTGAGGATTTTTCAACCCTTGGGGCCGTTTTCGTTTAGTCCATTGGTTGCGAACAGCGATGCAGGTTGTGTCATCCATCACCCGCAGACAATGGCGTTCCTCGGTGACAGTTTCTTTTCCTCGGATTCGCCGTTTCACTCGAGTTTGCCGAATTTCCACCCCACCTAAATAAATCGTCTCCTCAATGTGGGCAACCTCAATCTGGACAACTTTCCCAGGTTTGTCGTAGCGTTCTGTCACCTTGCGAACTCGACTGCCACTGCTGTCATAGACGTAATATTCCGCATCGCTGTCAGCATCTTTTCGTTCAATGATGGTCACGCTGGCAATATTGTTGCGATAATTCCACTGCACTCGCCCAATGCCTTGCATTTTGATTTGATTGCCATTCCCATCAAAAAATTTGTCAATGTCGCTGGCGGGGGCAGTGGGTTGGGGCGTAGTCGCGTTCAGCAGTTCGCTATCTACAGCACGGTTGGAACCTTCCGAAACCGTTAAGTTGCGAGTGCGAGGGTTTTTTCCTTGGTGTTTGATGCAGTACAGATTCCCCGCTTGGTCGTAAGTATAGCGACGGATGTAGTTTTCTACCGCTTGGGCATCATTCAAATTCTGTAAAGGTAAAAATCCCGCTTCGGGTACGTCGCTATGCCGTTCCTGCTGTCCAGACAAAGCAGGATGTTCTCGTCGAGTCGCTGCTACCAAACGATAGAGAGCATCGTAAGTGTACCTACACACTGGATCGACTTTTTGGTTGTTGTTGAAGACGGTTTCCCAAGCATTATCGGCAATTTGGGTGATGTTGCCCACCGGATCGTAGATATAATTCAAGTCTTGCAGGGTTTTATTTTCCCCCTTTGTCAAAATCCGCGTCAGGTGGAACGTGGTAGCTTCGTACTCGTAACTTGTCGTCACCCTATTCCCGTAAACAATCCGAGTGCGCTGCCCTTTGGAATTGTAGTCAATGCTGTTAACGTAAGTTGTCGGTTGGGTTTCTCCTGCGTGAGTGACTTGCAGTTGGGCGAGACTGCCGGAAAGATGGTAGGTAGGACGGTAAAAGAGGAGGGCGATCGCACTTCTTGAATGCTTAGCTCAACTGATTAGTTGATAGTGGCGATCGCCTTTTCGATAGTTGGTGGCTGGGGAGGGGCGATCGCGCCCCCGTTCACCCATAAGAATAGGAAAAAAAATCGCCTCTTTTATCACTATTTAGTTGAGGAATCAGCTTTGATCCAGACGTATTTTTTACAGGTTTCGCAGGCGGCGATCGCCATCTCGCGTAATTCGGGATTCTCAATCTCTTCAGACTTTGTGAAAACGGGATGGTAAGGGAGACGATCGCTCAACCGCCTGAAAATTCCAGTAGCCGAGAGTGCGTGAAGCGAAGCTATCCCGAAGGGAATCGCCCTGTTACAAAGAATTGGTATTAAGTTTTAACTCGTCCTGAAGGTACTGTCTCTTCTCTTCATCGCTGAGGTGACCCCCCATAGTCTACCAGGCTAGCTCTCTAAGTTGATTGAGTGTCAAAGGCCAAAGTCGCACTGTATCGTCCCAACTGCCACTAGCGATCCAATTCCCTCCAATGGTAAGAGCTACAACTGCGTTTGTATGACCCCGTAGATTTATAGGAGTCACTGTAGAAGGGTCGGCAGACGTTAAGTCCCAAAGCAGAACCGTTCCAGCAAGGTCACCGCTGACTAACCACTGGCTATCAGCACTCACAGCTATTGATCGGACAGGTTTTGAGTGCCCAAGTAGCTCAATCATTTGTCTAGCGGGATCTTGGGCTTCCAAATTCCAGAGACGCACAATACTATCTTCACTAGCAGTAATCAGCCAGCGGTTGTTAGGACTGACAGCAACCTGAGAGACGTTCTCACCATGTTCGCTCAGTTCCTTCCATGCTATTGTGGGATCTAGGTTTGTCAAATCCCACAATAGCGCTCTATTATCCCAACTTCCTGTCACCACCCAGCGATGATTAGTGCTGAAGGCTACTGAGGTAATCTTGGTTTCATGCTCCGATAACTCAAAGAAGTCTTGACTTGGATCTGGAGCAGCTAGATTCCAAAGTATTGCTTTACCATCTTCATCTCCAGCGATCAGCCATCGGTTATCGTGGTTAAAGGCAATTGCCGTGATTTGGCTGGTATGTCCTAGTAACAGCCTGATTGCTTGAGAAATGTCCTGATTATCGACGTTCCATAAACCAACAATGCCATCAGAACTGCCAGTTGCGACCCAACTGCCCTGTGGACTAACTGCCAAAGCAGACACATCCTCTGCCATACTGGTCAGGACATAGCTTGGTTTTGTAAAATTGCTTGCTAAATCCCAGAGGCTAGTACTACCATCCTTACTACTAATAACCAGACGATTGTTGACTTCATCGAAAGCAATTCCGCAAATGCGTTGGTTATGGAACTTTACACGCCAAAAAGACTTCACATGGGTGTCAGCTTGCATCTCCCAAAGGTAAACATCCGTGCGATCACCACCTGCCGCTAACCAGCGACCATCACGGCTAGAGGCTACAAATCTCACATGGCTTTTAGGTTCGTCAAAGACTCTAGGGGAAGCAGAAAAATCGGGTACAGTCAGGTTCCAAAATCGCGCCATTTTATCTGCACCACCTGTAACCAACCAGCGATCGCTAACTGCAACTGCCAAAATCTTGTCATCATGGGCAGGTAAGCTAATGGGTGCTGTTACTGAGTCTGCGTTCGTTAAATTTCGCAAATGAACAGTACGATCGGCACCAACTGCGATCAGTTTTTGGCTATCAGGTGTAAAGGTAGCAGCATATATAGCTCCTTTGTGACCAGGCAGAACTGCAAATGGCTGAGCAGGCTAGAGACATCACTCAGTTCCCACAGACGCGCCGTGGGAAATTCAAACAAGCCAAAATCAGATACACCTTGAGGTAAGGTGACGAACCAGCGGCTGTCAGGGCTAAAGACAATCCCAAATGTAGGAGAATCAGTCAAGGGTATGGTTTTAACAGGGGCAGGAAAGGTTTCGGAAGACAAGTCAAACAACTGAACTGTTCGATTGCTCCCAGTTGCCCCAGCAACAACTAGCCAACGCAAATTAGGACTGATTCCCACTGGTGTGACCCCTTCGCTGCTTTTTGGTAGAGTTTTTACAGGTTCAGTAGGCGTACTGCTGCTCAAATCCCACAGATGAGCAGTACCATCTCTGCTTGCCGATACAAGCTTATGATTGTCAGAGCCAAAGACAATCACCAAAAACGCGCAGGTCTGCCTCCGGGCTAAAGACATGGGTCGGATGTGCTATTGCGATTTTAATCGCAGTCAATATTGTATGCTATGATATTACAAAATTGACGATTTGTATGGCGGCTAAAAAAGCTTCAAGCAAAACAAAAACCCTTTCATTTGTAACCGAAATACCGCCAGTGGTATCGGCTGCAAACGAGATGGTCTTGTCGTCTAGATTTGAGGAG
>NZ_JBHFNP010000119.1:0-8027 GCF_041929235.1 Microseira sp. BLCC-F43 | reverse complement strand
CTTTGGACAGTTCGTTCACTCGCTGCATCGCTTGCCAACAACGCAGAAACGTTGCCACCACTTCGGGAGAGTAGCCGTATCGATAACGCACTACAAGCCACATGGTTTTTTTCCTTTTAGTTGGTGAAGAAAGGGGTATGCCCGATTTCGCGATACCCCAAATTGGAGAGTGTTTACAGAGTTATTTGGTTGTCGGTTCAACGGCCCGGGCCGCGCATAAAGTGGCATTCCTCCTTAAAATCAGTAATCCATCCAAATCGGTTATTGGGTTGTGGAAGTTGTTCCCGCACAAGGGGGGGCAGGGGGGGATCGCTGCCTTGGGGGTTGCTCCTCATTTACCGCCACTGGGTTCTGGGCGTCCCTCCGGTGGGGAGGGGGGAGAAAAGTTGCCCGTTTGCACGTGCAACCGATAAATTATTGCACGTGCAATAGATGTCAAGAGTTGAGTGCGTGATTTTTATGCACGTGCAATAATAGGGAAAAATCTATGACTATTGGCGATGAACAACCCGTTACCAAACCAGAGACAGAAGACTGTCAACGCAACGATCAGATTGGCACCCCAAGATTGGGAAGCTTTGGAGGAAATAGCTCGGAGCTTGGGCATGAAGAATCGAACTCAACTTTTTGTGGGCATAGCCCGTGGAGCAATTCAATTGCAGAGAATCTTGCTCAGAGAAGACAAGATATTATTGGGAAAATATTGTGCCAGTTGAAAGAATTACAGGAAATTCATCTGGCTTACGTAAGGGCTCACACACAAAGACTGGAGTTAAGGCTTGAAGAGAACAAGGATCACCAAGCAAAGATCGTTGATAGAGTAACGCAGCTAGAGGCAATAATTTCAGGATTGTTACAACTTGACGAAATGGAAGAATAAACCAGCGTATGTATCCGGTCGCTGGTTTTGTTTTCTCCAGCGACTGGTGCGTACGCGTAGCTCCGAACATTACGCGTTTAACTCCGAACATTACGTGTTTAACTCGGACTTCCGGGCTGCTGGAATACCGAAACCAAACCCTGCCGGTTCCCCGACACCGACCCTGACGAGGAGCCACCAGTCGCCACTATTGCCTGCAATATTGGGGCGGCATCGAGAGTTTCGAGGCAAAGCGCGACGACGACGACGATTTTTAGATCGAGGAACTCATTCGCTGGCAGCGAGCCTAGCTCTGAGTTGTTCCAGCAGTTCCAGACTCTCCTGAATATCCGATCGAGTTTCTTGTGCCGAGTTGATATCCATCGATCTGATAATGTATTCCAAATCTGTTGATAACCACACGAGCGCCATGTGGATTTCCTCTCTAGAATTGCTTGGATTTTGTCAAACTATTCTAGCATTATCTCTGGGCATAATTTACCCACCTGTTGCCAATTATCTATAATTAATTAACAGCGATACAAGCTAGAAATCCGCAGCCACGGTGTGGAAAAATGGTGGTTTTAAGAAAAACGCCACTCGTTAAGGTTGAAAACGCTGTAAACCATACCATTATTGGGACATAGCCGCTGATTTCCTTTCCGGTACGCTGGTGGCGATTCAGTGGCGTAACTTGAACTTAGAGGTAAAAAATCAAGTGGGTTCACTCGCCGCAAACGCTTACTGGAAGACAATTGTACGAATTTAGCTATCCGCTTGTCATGTCACCTACTTGAAGATTAACTCCTAAAATCGTATAATAATCAAATGCCTAAAGCTAATCGCCACGTTCTAGCAGCAATTATTTATGAAATAGATTTTAGAGAGAGCAAGAAAAATATATAAAATCCCAGATAAAGGATAATTGTTGATATTTTAAACTAGACCGGCGCTCGAATAGGGGCTGTATTAAAACTTCAACTTCCAGATGTTTATTTATCTATTTCCAAAGGAGAACCCAACGAATTTATCACTTTTAGGGCAGCTACCCGCAAGGCAGACACCAAGGGACAAAGACGGACTCGCCAAATACCCATGCACGGCGAGCTAAAGCTGGCACTGGCGGGATATCGACATTACCTGGATTGGGACAGTCCCTGGCTATTCCCAGGCAAGAACAAAGCCAAACCGCTGACGTTACAAGCGTTTGATTTAGTTCTGCGGCAAGCAATCTCAAAGGCCAAACTGGCTCACCGGGGAATCAGCACTCACAGTTTCCGGCGCACGGTAATTACCCGATTGCAAGAGCGGGGCTGCGATATCCGGTTGATTCAGGAAATTACTGGCGATCAAGATTTGAAGTCGTTGCAGCGGTACGTCGAAATATCGCCCGAACGGGTGAAACAGGCGTACGCATCGCTATAAAAACTGGCGATCGCCAGATCGGATCGGGGAAATCCCCGCCGACTCAGTACTAGGCATTACCGATTACCAATTACCTATTACCTATTAGGCATGACCAATTACCAATTACCTATTACCCATGACCAAACATGACACCTGGGTATGCTTATTCCCAAACAGTCCCCTAGAGAACTACCTGCACCTATTCCCCAACGGCATCCCCATGGGCGACCCCTTTGCTATGGAGCAGGTGAGAAATCAAACTGGAGGCTTTATCCCAGTTTGGATAGTCGATCTCGACCGCAAGAGCCCGTCCCAGTTTAAGGCAATAGCGAAAGCGATCGCATCAAGTTTCCCAGTTGACGCAGAAGCAGTCGCAACCGAAGATCGCGCCAACGGCGGATTCGCGGTTAATTGCGATTGGATTGCATCAATCAGGTGCGGCCCGGAAGCAGCGCAGCGGATGAAGGAACTAACCAACTTTTTAAACACTGCGCTGCAACCGCCTAGCGCCAAAGCTTGGCGAGAATTCTTTGCCTCACAGCGTCGTCGCTGGAGCGATGGCGATGAAGTGCCGCCCCCATTGCCAACGAACACCAAGGAGTTAGGCCTAATACTCATAACCCTCGGAGCAAAAGCTGCTCCCAAAGACTAACGAATCAACAAAATGTTAAGTGGATATTCAGTGTTTGATGTGCAACTTTTAAGCTAATCAACTCGATTAAAGCTGATTAACTATGGCATCCGTCAATTCTGACACGTCAGAAAGCACGATAGAATCATGTGTCACGGTAAAGGCAGTTGCTTGCAAAGCACGCAATAAAATATTACGTGCGCCGTTCGCATCACGAGAAATATGAGTTCCGCAATGTGGGCATTTAAATACTTTGTTGCCACCAAGTTTGTGGTGAACATGACCGCAATTACCGCATGTTTTAGAAGTGTAATATTCGTTGCAAACAACGACAATTACACCCTTCTTTAATGCAGCTTGCTTAAGATGTTGCTCGAATTTGTAATGATAAATACTCAAGATTTGACGCACTGACTTGCTATTAATTCTACGCTGCTTACCGTTAGGTTTTTTAATAACCATTTGACTAGAATCAAATGTCGTTAAAAAAATTACTTTGTAGGAGTTGACAAGCAAGTTGACAGCTTTGTTATGCAATTCCTTAATTAGATTTTGGATTCTTTCTCTAACACGATTCGCGGCAATACGCATCTTTCTACGCTTACGGCATGTTGTTTTAGTAGAACGACTAATTAGATTATCAAGGTGCTGACACAATCTTTGTATGCGCCCGATGTCTCCCTTTCCAATCTCTAAGACATTCTCACCGTCAAAGCCAGTTAAGAAAGTACGGTTTCCAGGATCTAACGCTATTACTCGGTCACTCCCTGTAGGTACAATTTCTTTATACTGTGGGAAGCAACCAAACCATTTACCACGACGGAATATAAGCTCTGTACCATACTCGCATTGAAAAGGTACTGTATTGCCAATCCTACTAAATTTTAAACCTTTTGTCCTATTGCAATACCACGTACCATTCTTAAAATTACCTACTTTAAATTGAATGGCTTGTGATGTTGCTTTGCAGCTTTTAAACTTAGCAAAACCACCTTGACTACGAGCTTGACGGAATGCATTATATGCTTCTGCACAAGCTCGTAGTCAAGGTGTCCGGGTAAAGTTCTTACCCAATCAGGAATATAATCTAGCTTCTGAAGCATCTTGTCTATATCATAATCGTTTAGTTTTACTTGTTTAAACTTTCCTGTTTTCTGCTCAATAACTGGAGTATTTACAACATCGTAAATTACCCCCAAAAGCTTAATGCTTTCGTTGTAATACTAACGGTATGCAGCTAACCAACGCTTCCAAACTTGATGTAATTCCTTACTAGGATAAAGCCTGATTCTCAGCACACTGTTCGGTTGAGGCTTTGTCGATTTCTTGTGCCTCGCCGTCTTTTTGTAAGTCTTCTTTAAGCTTTGATTTGTACTTTCTAAGTGCGTATAACCTACTAGAGAAACAGTGGATGATGGACAACATATCTTGTACGAGTTCCTGTTCGGGAGACAACTTACGGTCATTGAGAACCAAGAGTTCGCACTCAAATTTATTGCATATCCACTTAACCAATTCGTATCCGAACCGGACAAGTCTGTCAGGGTGGGCAACGACAAGACGTTGGATATCGCCGTCAATGATTCGTTCCAAAATTGCGAGGAATTTTTTCCGTTTAAAATTGAGTCCGCTGCCAATTTCACAAACGATTTCCGCCTCTGGGTATCCTGTGCGTAAGTGTTCAAGTTGTCGTTGCAAATCTTCTTGCTGGGAATGAGTCGAAACTCGCCCGTAGCAAATAGTTTTAATTGTCCTGGGCACTCCCGCGACTTTTTCAACTTCTTCGAGGACGAACCGCCTTTGACCACCTGGTGTACGGATTGCTCTAAGCTTTCCTTCGTTCTCCCACCTTCTGAGGCTGGAAACGTGGACACCAAGGATTTTCGCTGCTTCCTTGGGGGTGACATGTTGCATCAAAACCTACTTAACTCGACTTTTAACAGTCTAGCAGGAGTTAAGTAGGCTTAAGCGATTTAAGCAAAGATTTTACAAGTAGTTACACGTCTTGACCGCGCTACTGCTACATCCACCGCGATGAGAGCATCGGGCAGGTGGTAAAGTTACATATTCCGGGTGCAAGCGGGTCGGTGAGGGTAGGACGCCCTGCGCTGGTGAAGGAAGCGTACGCATCTGGAAGTACTCCCCACCAGATAGAAGAACTAATCAAAAACTGGTCAACATGAATGGGAAAGAAGGGACACTCTTCGCGGCGCGGTGTCGGTGAGGTAGACCCAGAACCACGCAATGCATCTCTATTCTTCAAAGTTACTCAAACAGGACTTACGCAAATCACCTTTGTTTATATGAAAAATCGTCGTTTTGCAACTGGAGATGGTAGCTAGCTTGAAACTTTGGTGATAGGATCTTCGTGCGTAAGTCCCGACAACTCAAACCTACCCGCCCGGTGTTCCGCTTAGGTATCCTCAGCCGTGGCAAGTCTATCCCCGGTAGTAAATTACTGGGGATTCCTATGACCCATTACCAATTAGCCATTACCTATTCTGTATCATCAGCCTCCGCCCCAAACTTTTTCTAAGATGGTTGCGGGTGAGATGTCTGCCATTTTCCCGGTGGGGGATTTGATGGCGATCGCGCGATCGCTCTTGGGCAACAATTTTTCTGGGTCGGTGGGACCAAATAGGGCGATGGTATAAGTTTGGACTGCGACTGCTAGGTGCATCGGTGCGCTATCGGTACACAGCATCAAACTGGCACCGCCGATGGTTGCGGCTAATTTGCCGATATCCTCTGGGGCGGTAAATTTAAGGTTGGGGAATGCCAAAAGCAGCTGGTTAACTAACTCGGTATCTTCTGGTCCAGCGATCGCTACGACGGAAAGATCCGGCTGTCGTTGTTGGAAATCTTGAATAATTTTGCTCCAATTTTCGACGGGATAGATTTTATCGATGCCTTTGGCTTGGGCTAGCTTACTAGAACCACCGTGGATCAAAACGTAGCCGCTTTCGGTAATACCCAGCCGTTTCTGTTCGGCTTCCGCCCATAGAATATCTTGTTTGGGCAGGTTGATGGCTAACTGGGGACAGGGGCTAGTAATACCCATCCCTTTTAGGAGGTCGTGGTACATCGCTGCGGCGTATTGGTCTTTGTTCAGGGGAACCGGGTCAGTCAGAAACGGCGAACCGCCGCCTGCGTAGCCAATCCGCTTGTTAATGCCAGTTAACCACAGCAGTAGACCGACTAGCCAAGTTTGACCCAAAGAAAGGGCAACATCGTACTCGCGATCGCGCAATCTCCCCAATAAATTACCCCAATCTGCCGGACTGTTGCGATCCTTGAAATCGTACAGCAACACATCGTTGACCGATTTGCAAACTCTATATGCACCAGCAGATCTAGGTTCGACTACCACATCAATATCGGCGTCGGGGTAAGACCGCTTTAAGTCGTCCAGGGTCGGAAAGAACAGGATTTGATCGCCAATCCCGCCAGGAACTAGGGCTACTACTCGCATAATTCTCCAGACAGGCTTTTCCGCTCCTCATTTTACCTCCTAGATGGGTAGTCCCCTGCTATAGCGAAACTGCTTGGGCAAAATGAAAGGCGCGGCGAAGGATGAGCCAGAAATTGCCAATCTCTTATCGAGTAGACCAGAGCCTGTAATGTAGCCATATCAGCAGTTTTGGGCTATAATAATCATGGTACAAGCGACCCGCCGATTGAGAGTAAAAGGTAGGCAATTTGCCGGAACCTCCAAAGTTCGGGAATAGCCAAGCACCTTGAAAACTCAGGTTATGGGGTTCCACAGCGAAAATGAGTAGCACGGTTGCGGCTCGGGTCTGTGGGTAATAACCTGACTATATAAAAGTCAAGCTTTGAAAAAAAGCTGTACCCAGGGACTCTGGGAATTGGAAACTGCCTGGGCAGTCGGTCTGTCGGGGAACCAACGGTGGGAGAAGTTTATTTGGTTTTCGTTCGTACCACCGCGTTCTAGATCAGTGGCGAAACTCCGTTGCGGAAATAACCAGGAATGCCTACTCGTAAGGGTAGGAAGCCTACACTGTATGCGTAGCATCAGTATAGGAGGATGTCACGGGAAGATATCTCTAGTTCAACCATTGTTAGACAAGACCGTGTATTTATTAATTCCAGCAGCCGGGATGGGGCGTCGCATGGGTAGCGATCGCAACAAGCTTTTGTTGAGTCTGTTGGGTAAACCCCTAATTGCCTGGACGCTTCTGGCGGCAGAAGCTTCGCGCCGCATCGGTTGGATTGGCATTGTTTCCCAGCCCGACGATTGGGCAGATTTAAAGGAAATTCTGGCTGAACTATCTTTAACTAAGCCAGTACAGCTAATCCAGGGCGGCGCTACCCGTCAGGAGTCGGTCTATAACGGATTACAAGCGCTACCCGTTGAAGCGCAACAAGTGCTAATTCACGACGGTGCTAGGTGTTTGGCGACCCCCGATTTACTCGACCGCTGCGCCGAAGCGATTCTTTCCTGTCCGGGTTTAATTGCCGCTGTGCCGGTGAAGGATACGATTAAAATCGTCGATGGTTCTGGTTTGATTGAGGATACGCCGGAGCGGCGCTTTCTGTGGGCGGCGCAGACGCCGCAAGCGTTTGACGTTAAACAACTGAAACAATGCCACGCCCAAGGACGGGAGGCGGGGTGGGAAGTCACCGACGATGCGGCTTTGTTTGAAAAATGCGGTTTGCCGGTCAAAATTGTGGCAGGGGAAGAGACAAATTTAAAGATCACGACGCCGCAAGATTTAGCGCTCGCAGAATTTATCTTGCGAGGGGGTTTGGCGGAGTCCATTTATCCCACACTTCCCTTCGGTACATCGACTCCCCCAAGTTAATTTTACGCAACTCAACGTTCCTAAAATTAACAGTTAACAGTTGAGCATCACCCAGTAAAGACTCTATAATACTTGGATGCTGACATTTAACTACCGCTATCGAATCTACCCTAATGCGGCTCAAGAACAGAAGTTGATTGAGTGGCTGGAAATCTGTCGTGGTGCATACTCGCGACGTGAAGTCGTGTAAAAGAGGCATACGCCTTGTTTGATTGGAGAACCTATTCTCCCAGAGAACCTTCTCTCTGTTCCCACGTAAAAGAGTCCATGACTCCGCCTACCTTGGAAGTAAGTAATGAACCCGAAG
>NZ_JBHFNP010000118.1:0-5028 GCF_041929235.1 Microseira sp. BLCC-F43 | reverse complement strand
CCGCTCTCCCCTCTCCTGAGAACGCAGCATGAGAGTTTCCAACTCACTGCGCTCAAGCCTAACTTCCAGCCTTTTGAGACTGGGTTTTAGTTTTGGAATGTACCTGTTTGTGACAAGCTAGATGGACGTGCTGTAGGTTGTACTCGTCGTCAGTACCGCCAATAGCAACAGGTACGATGTGGTGGGTTTCAATTTCCTCCCCATTTAATAGTGGTTCCCCGCAGATAGGACAATTCCAATTTTGATTTTGAGCAACTGAGTAATATTTACTCGCTCTGCTCCAATAAGATTTGCCTTGTCTTTGGTTTCGTTTAGTCCAGTATTCTTGTTGGAGAGGGTTATCAGGTGAAGCATCCCCCTTGACCTTTACGTAACGTTCAATGGGCGCTCTATTGGATAAAGAGTAATAATTTTCTCTTTTCCTTGGCGGTCGCTAATTGTACTAGCGAACGTCCATTTATTTAATGGTTTTGAAGTATCTTTGACTGACCCATTTTGTGTTTTTCTTTGGATGTTGGCGTTTACACCACCGCCAGAGGTATTCCCACACCCTGTGTGCTATGTAACTGAAGGTTTGTTTGCTAACTGCCCCTCTATAGTAGTTAGCAAAACCTCTGAGAATTGGATTGTGCTTTCTAATTATTGCTTCTTGGTTGCTCCCGGACAGACTTTTTATCTCTTGACCGATTCTCCTACAGAAGTCGAGAACTTTAGGTTTGTCGGGTTTAATTAACAGTTTCCTGTCATATTGTCTGAGGTTATAACCCAAGAAATTGAAGCCATCTTCTATTGACGTAATTAACGTCTTCTGGGCACTGAGTTTAAGTCCTCTTTCTGACATCCACGCTTGAATCTGGAGCTTGGCAGTTTCGAGACTTTCCTTATCTCTAGCCGTGAGGATAAAGTCATCAGCATATCTGACCACACCTAATCGTTTATTGGTGGATTTTATATATGTTTCTAATCCATGCAATCCGATGTTGGCTAACAGGGGGGAAATGACTCCTCCCTGTGGTGTGCCCGTCTCTGTAGGGTTTAGTTTGCCTTTGAGAACAAATCCAGCTTTTAACCATCCTTGGATTAGCCCTCTTTTTGGGAAGTTACTAATCATTTTTAGGATGGATTCATGGGCGATGTTATCGAAGAAGCCTTTAATATCAGCTTCTAGAACCCATTTATCATTGCTACCTCTGGGATTGTCACTTAATCTGGTGAATGATTGTTCGATAGCATCTTGACAACTTCTGCCTGGTCGAAACCCATAGGAATTAGGATCGAATCTGGCTTCCCACTCAGGTTCCAGTGCATTTTTAACTATTGCCTGCATGACTCTATCCCTGACGGTTGGGATACCGAGGGGACGCATTTTGCCATTTTTATTGGGGATTTCTACCCGACGAACGGGTTGTTGGTTTCCCCCATTCCATGTATTAACAAATTCCACTCTTTGGGCTGGTGAGTTGATTACCTCCTTATCAATACCAGCAGTTTGTTTACCTTGATTGGTTTGAGTGATTTGTCGGACAGACAATAATAGGTTGGCGTAACTTCTTAGCATCAATTTCTGCAAGTTTCTCACCTGGCGGAAATTACCAGTCTCTGAGGCACGAAAGATTCTTCGACGTAGATTTATGACGGCTTTAGTCATCTGTCTCCAGTTGAGCTGGCTCCAGTCTTTCAGCCGTTCTCTTTGTCCGTTTACAGTCATTTTCATGGCAGGATATAACTTATCATTGAGTTCGATTTCCCAGTCATTTCATCATTTCGTATTAGACCGAGGTTAAGTCTGCTATTACTTTCGTTCAGGAGCAAATTTTGAACTCCTATCTGACTCATTACAAGTCAGCATTCGCTTTTTAACCTATCCTCTATCCTCCAGAGAATTGTGTCCTCGTTACCTTAGACCTACTAGGAGTTTTCGACCTCTCCTAGACTCTGTAGGACTTACCCTGTCGTATCGTTTGGTTTTACATTCTCGGTTAGGTGCTATCTGTTCAGCGATGGGTTCAAGTTCACACGACTCATAAATAAAAGAGTTATGAATCCACCCATACTGTCCTATCAGCCTTATTTGGACATTCCCGGTATTACGCCGTTTACCGATAGTTCACTTTCGTTCACCATTCGAGAACTCTCTCTAGCTCCTGACCGACTTAGGCTGTCAGCTTCGGCTACATTCGTGGTCTGCACTCCGGTTGTTTCGTTACCTATTTGACCGTGACCGGACTCTGAGATAGAGTCTTTTACGCGAGAGTAAGGGGTGTGAATCCCTTAGTGGAGTAGGCTCCACGTGCCAAACGACCTTTCAGGTCGCGCCTTACAGAACCGGACGTGAGATTTTCACCTCATCCGGCTCCTCAATGACTTGGCTCTATGTCATGAGTACCGTTACTGCCGTCAGTGGCAGTTTTTTGATCGTGGCAGTGTCTATGAAGCGCTTGAAGATTACCATAGTTGTTTTTTCCTCCTTTTGATTTGGGATTGCTCTGGTCGATTTCAATCAAGTCTTCATATCTAAAAAGCAGCCCACAATGGTTACATCTTCGCTTCTGTCTCTTTAGTAATGTTGTCATTTTCTTTGAAACTTCTGGGTGATTTCCCATTCGTGTACCCCAGTAGACCCAATCGCCGTCATATGGGCTTCTACTTCCTTGCACTTTGACATATTCTTTTTTATCTATGTCAGTATGCTTTGTAAGTTGCCACCCGTTTTTTGTGGCAAATCTCCATTTTTCGTTACCGACGGTGTGCCTGGATTTATTAGATATTTCATGTAGGCTACTTTTATGACAGCGGCGATGCCCAGGCTCTGAGTTTTTGATAAACTAGGGATTCCATTTTTCCAAATACTTTTACACAAGTTACTGTTGAGTAATATTTGGCGCATCCTTTGATAATTGGATTCAGTTATTGAATCAATTCGGATTGTTTGGAATGTTTATGGTTGTCTATGACTTTGGCAATGTGCTTTTGATGTATTTGGCGTTTTTCCTTGCTGGGCATAATGAGGGTGCAAAAACCTAGTGGTTCTTTCTTAGAATTCCTGGCACTTCGGTATAAACCAGTTTTATACTGCCGAATGTGGAATCCTAAAAATTCCAACCCAATTTTTCCTTCAGACTTTTCAAAATTCGGCGAAATTCTTGTTAGACTTGGCTTGAACTCTAAACTTATGCCAATTAACCATTCTGAAATTATTTCCTGACATCTTTGAATTGCTTCTAGGCTTTCGTGGAGAATTACGAAAATCGGCAGATCTGATTACTGATATTGCATCTCTTTTATCTCGTTTGGGCAGTTGATACCTTCCACAAGAACGAGTCAGATCGAATGTTTCAGATAAACCTTTGATTAGTTCTTCCATTCCATGTAGAGCAATATTTGCCAATAGTGGCGAAATTACTCCACCTTGCGGCGGGACTTCTGTTGTAGGAAATAATTCCTTTCCATCTATAACACCAGCTTTTAACCAGGCGAGGATTTGTCTCCGTATGGTCGGGAAGGTGTTTAATTTTTCCAACAGTTTTTGGTGGTTTATGCGGTCAAAACATTTGGCAATATCGGCATCCAGAACATATTTTGGTTTATGCCTGATTGCGTTGAATATTGCTGTGACTGCATCATGGCACTCCCGTCCTGGTCGAAACCCGAACGAATTTGGTTCAAAAACCGCTTCCCATTCTGGTTCTAGTGCTAGCTTTACTAGAGCTTGTAATGCTCTGTCGAATATTGTGGGTATACCTTGGGGGCGTTTTTCACCATTGGGCTTTGGAATCCATACTCTGCGAGTTGGTTTACTTCTACCCGTTAGTTTTAATTGCCCTACCATATCAGTACGTGCCTCTGGAGATAGTGCTTTCACACCATCCACACCAGCCGTCTTTTTACCTTGATTATCTTGTGTTACCCGTCTGACTGCTAGACATTTTGACGACCAAGCCCTCATTAGGGTTTTCTGAAGTTTGCGGACGGCTTTGACATCACCACGACTACTGGCTTTATAGCTTCGTTTTTGCAACTTGTAAACAGGTTTTTCTATATCTTTCCAGCGCAATTCCCTCCAGTTTTGGCTGGAATATAATCGCTTGCAGATAGGTATATCGTGTTCCCATTCCATCCTGAATTTTAATTCGGCTTTAGACATATATATTGCTACTGGCAACTCTATATTCCAAGTTTGAAGTGCCCCTGTCTGCGTATCCTGAACGTTACTTCAGGCTTTAGCTTTTTAGGCAATCCCAGCCGCTGCTTTCTTAAGGATGGTTTCCTACTTAACTATCGACCAGGTTAAGAGAAAACAGCGGATTACTTCGTGACAAATCACCTTTTGTTTGAATCTTTAGAGTATCACTCTCCACCGGATTTAAGGACAGTGCTTATGAGTCAAAGCAACAATTGCTCATGTCGATTATTCTTGCCTTTTGGCTTGGGCTAATTAACCGTCGTTGCCCATTAGACCTTACGATGGTTCGGTTGTGATTTCAGGCTTACGCTTTACTCATGGATTCATGCTTGCAGGGATTTTCTGTACGGTTTGGAATTACCTGCTTTCTATCCCGCTTTACCCATTTGATAACCATTCGCCTGAGTAGGGATAGTGCTGTCACCGCTGCACCTGCGGGGGTAGACTTGAGGTTTCTAGGATACTTTCTCTCACTACCAAGGTGATTTAGTTATCATTAGTTAAGGATGTAAAGTGCGAACTCTACCCATATGGGTTACTTAACTAATGTCCAACATCCCCCTATCATTAGGTTTCCCTGGAACGAATCGCACGTTACTACGGTCTATATGACCGCAATTTCTGCATTCAGTACTAGAATGTTTTGGATTGACCTTAATTACGACCTTTCCTCGCTGATGCCTCCGGCACGCGCTTCGCGAACGCAGCTAGATACTCAATCTTTAAGATCAACTCATTCCACGCGGCATCCCTTATAGCGCGATTCAATCCTTTCTTCTTCGATTGACCATTGGGTAAAAATATTCCAGTGGTATCGTCTTTTTTGGGCTTACACCGTCGTAACA
>NZ_JBHFNP010000117.1:0-39307 GCF_041929235.1 Microseira sp. BLCC-F43 | reverse complement strand
CGATTGTTGGGATGTGAAATTGAAGTTTTTTGATCCGGAAAATAGTCGGAGGGCGAAGAAGGTATTTCGGTTTACGATTGATGTTAGAGATCCGATGCCGGTTACTTTGGGTGAGGTGCGTTCTTGGTCGGTGCCGAAGTAACCGCTATCAACTGTAATAGCGTAGCCTATCACTTGACAAAAGATAGGGAACGGGCACCTGCCCGTTCGATGCTACTGCACCTTACTCATCTTTAGTTCCGAACACCATCTGTAAAATCATCGGTTTTCCTCCCTCGCGGTGATATTTATCCGCCCAGTCGCGGATAATAACATCGAGTTCTTGGAGCGCCTCCTCAATGCGCTCATGGGGAATATCCAATTCCTCTAAAATTCGCATTACGTGCAGCTCTCGTTCTGCCCAACCCTTCATCAGACGGAAATAGCGAGCCGTATCCTCGACCATGATATAAGTGCGCTCTTCGTCGTCTGCTGGTGAATAGGAAGCGCGGGTGAGGGCATAGAAGGGCAAACCCCAAGGACAATCGATCCGGGTTACCGTTTTAGCGTAGACCAGGCGACGCTTGATATGCTCTGCTAAAGCTTCAGAAAGCGGCAGTTGTTGTTCTACGGGCAAATCTTCCTGGGAGCGGTTGTGGAGATATTCGATCAACTCCATAAACTGAAGCGAGTTGATCAGTTGGGCATCAGGAATGCTCGAGGGTAGTTTTTCCTCAATCTGTCGTTTTTCCTCAGATGTGAGATTCGTACCAGAAATCCGAGAGCGCCCTGGTATCCAAGGATACTTTTCTAACCAGACATAAGGAAACTGGATCAGATATCGGGGTTCCTGGGACCCCAGCATCTTTAACAGTTTGCCCTTCGTCAGAGCTTCCTTGACTTCCTCAACAATTGCCTTAACCCGCTTCGGTTCGATGTGATGGAGGTGACCCGTCATCCGCAGGTTTTGACCCTGCTCCAAATAGGTCATGTAAATCGCGCACTTCGCCGCTGTTGCGGCTGCATCCAGAAACGCCCCGTGTCGGTGTCCGCTGGTTCGCATGGCACTAAAGGCCAGATACAGCATGATCTGATCCATTGCACTGGGGCTGAGGCTTTTGATCAGATTGAGGTCGTTGCTCATGTTTGGGAATGACAGTATGGCATAGGTTTAAGATTCAACAGGTATGAACGATCGCTTGACCGATCTTGGATCGCCAGTCACACTCAAGTCATTTGTCAAAAGCTGGGCAAAGCTTGAGACAAAAGTCCATAGGTTAACAACAAAATGATTGCCTGCTGGCAGTCATTATTCCCCGTTCTGGTGCGAATGGCACTAAGACTAGACGATTTAACCCAACTTCAGGGTGATCCCGATCAACAGCTGGCTAGATTTTCACCCCAGCTGAATCACAGACGCGTTTGAGCTGAAAAGGAACTCAAGCAAGACCAGCAGAAAATTCCTCCCCCAACGATATTTTTCGGCTGCTAATTTAACCAACTAGAGCTTCCATGACCAAGTGTAATTTTTTATGCTATTAAAACATCAGTATAACAAAGCCTTAAATTTTTAACGAGCTGCTACGCCGTACTTAAAACTTAACAGAAGCAGGTAGTAAGAAAAATTACTACCTGGCACGGCTGTTCTTGGTTGCATCGGATACTCTTAGCGTCCGCTACCTCGTGAAGGCATCATGGAAGTTTGATTTGATACAGCTACCGGCGAGGTGTTAACTTGGAAGATGGATTTTTGCAGGCACATGGGGCAGACCTCGTTTTTGTGTCTCTTGCTTCTACTTGTTCTTTCGGGAACTTCGCTGGTTCATCCGGAAGATTTCGCTCGAGCGCAAAAAAAAGCGATATGCCGACCGCACGCACTCGCGTTCGCACTGAAAAATATCGCCAGAGAAAATTTATGAGTACAAATAACAATTGATACCTGCTTGACAAAGGACAGGAGTCACAGGAAAAATGTCAGTGGATCGGGACTAACGCAAATCACCTTTGTTTCTAGGATCGTCGTGGGTAAGTCCTATGGATAAATCTCCAGGGACATCAGCTAAGTTACGAAGAAGTACCGACACCCGAACTACAACCCGATGAGGTACTGGTACAGGTGCGAGTGGTCGGTTTGTGCCAGTCGGATCTAAAAAAAATTCCCTATCCGCTGTAAGAACCGCCGCGTATCTTTGGACAAGAAACCGCTGGTGCGATCGCCGCCGTGGGAGAGGATGTAACGAATTGGTAAGTAGGGACTCCCGTGGTGGTGATGCACCACATTGCTTGTATGGGTTGCGCCTACTGCATGAATGACAGCGGGTTTTGCTGCCAGTGGCGGCGCTTTGCCGAATATGTCAAAGTACCGGGTCACCGCAGTGCAAAATGGGGGGTTGATTCCCATTCCCGACTCGGTGACGTTTGAACAGGCGAGTTTTGTCGAACCGACTAACTGCTGTCTCAAAGCGGTGAAAAAAGCTCAAATTTCCCCTGGAGAAACGGTTTTGGTGACGGGGCCCGGCGGTGTATTATGCTGGTGAAGTATTTTGGCGCCAGAGCGATCGCCACCGACTTGCTGCCCTCCCCCATGGAAAAAGCCCTTGCAGTAGGCGCAGAAGCGGAGCATTTTCGTGCCCGCGATTAAGACCTACCCAGTAAGATAAAAGAACTCATATCATGTCCTGAGGTATTGGTAGTGTATGGATGGCTAATTGCTCGCTTGCTAATTGCTAATTGTCAATTGCCTCCAGAGCAGCCATTAGCGATTAGCTATTAGCAGTTACACAACCGTTGCTACTGGACATGATATCACCAATGGTTTGGGAGTCGATACCGCATTGCTTGCAGTTCCCAGGGAGAAAGCCTTCTTAAAAGCATTGGATGTGACGCGCCAGGGGGGCAAGATCTTGTTTTTCGCCGAGTTTCCCGCTTTGGTGGAAATTCCGATTAATCCCAATATTTTGGCTCGGCGGGAAATCGATTTAATGGGCAGTTATAGTTCGTCTTACCTGGTGAAAATTTGGCGAGCGATATTGTATTTAACCGGCGCATCGATGTGGATGCGTTAATTAGCGATCGCTATCCCCTCAGGGAATTATCAACAGCTGTAGAACGAGGGATTGCTCCCACACCAGAAACCTACAAAATTCTGATTTACCCCGGAACATTTTAGCGCGCGTAGGCTGGGTCGTTCCAGCATCCAACCTACCTGCAAAAGCTTTGCTAACCAAGAAGTTGCCAGCAACGTCTTTTTTGTTGGCAAAAATAAGGCAGGACTTAGGCAAATCACCAAAGTTTCTGTGAAAAATCGTCGCTGTGGAACTAAAGATATGCCTCCCTGCCGCACTCGCGGAAGCAGCCAGAAACTTTGGTGATAGGTTTGTCGTGGGTAAGTCCTGTAATCGTTGGTTAAAAATACTGCTTAAGACTGATTTTTTTATTTTCAGGACTTACGCACGACGAGAAAAGAAACCCGGTTTCGACCTTGATCTGTGGTTGCCAAACCAAGGATTTTTCGACTCGCCCTTTGTTTCTTTGCGTAATTCCTGATTTTGTCATCTGTCTAGAGTGTGATATGCTGACGTATCATACCTATTGATTTTATAAGCTTAAAATCCAGAAAAATGGAAAGTTCAAGCCCTACACGCGGACAATTAGAGCGCACCCTATCCCAGCGCATTCAAGCTTTATATCGCACTCAATTGGGGCATCAACCCGGTCAAATAACTTGCCAAATTTTTGATGAAAAAATTGCTATTGTTCTGGAAGATGCCCTGACCCAACCAGAACAACTTTTAGTTAACAGCGGTCGCGAGGAATTAGCCGAGCAAGTGCGGTCAGATTTAGACGCAGCTATTGAACCACAACTAAAACAACTGATTGAGGAAGTTGTGGGAGTTCCTGTGCTTGAGTTGCTCAGCGATGCCAAATTAGAGACAGGCCGCAGCGGTATTATTGCTATTTTAGCTGACCCGCCCCAAGTGCGAGATTCCTCAAAGCGCAGTTAATCAACAATGGAAGGGGAATAGGAAATTTTAGATTTTAGATTTTAGATTTTAGATTTAATTTCAATCTAAGATCGTACAATTTTCATTCCCAATCCGAGGGTAAACGGCGTTTAGGCGAGGTAACGACGCAGCAAAGCTTCCAGGTCATCAACCATGTAAGGCTTGCTGATGTAGCCCTCACAACCTGATGCTAAAATGCGATCGCGGTCTTCATCTCTTGCCAAGGCCGTTACGGCAATAATTTTAATTGACTTTGTTCGCGAGTCTTGCTTGAGGCGACGAACAACTTCTATGCCATCCAAATCGGGGAGCATAATATCGAGCAGGATCAGATCTGGCTGGTGAGTTTGTGCTAACTTTAGCGTCGTCTGACCGTCTTTTGCGCTGAGCGCGGCAAAACCAAACAAATCGAGGGTAAAACTAATTAACCCCAAGTTATCTTCATTGTCGTCTACAGCCAAAACTAAAGGCCGTTGAGTAATAGGTTGCTCGCCGCTGCCGCGAGAGATTTCCATAATCATAGTCTGTGTTAGGGTTCCTTCTAGATTTCCGAATGGAAGCAAGCGATGCGTTTGAATCGACGAGGCATTCTTCAAGCGGCACAAGGGAATCGAGAAATCGCCCAGACAAGGGAGATTGGGGAGAATGGGGAGACTTTGAAGCTGAGGGAGATATGAAAGCAATATTCTCCTCATCTTCCTCATCTTCCCCATCTCTGGCATCAGGAAAGATGCTGTGAAAAGTCAGGGGACATGGGGGGTGGCGCTTGCAACAGACTGGCTCGCTTTAAAGCATGAGGGATGAAGGGTAAAGGATTTAGCCTTCAGGTTTCCGGTTCAGTTTTAGCTAACGTGGGTATTTTACTGTAAAATAGCCAAAAAATGCACATTTATGTGTAATATCATGTTCGGTAGCAACGGTTGTGTAAAGGCTAATTGCTAATCGCTAATGGCTGCTCTGGAGACAATTAGCAATTAGCAATTAGCAATTCGCCATCCATACACTACCGATACCTAAGGACATCATATAAATCAGCCAAAAGAGCGGATTCTGTTACAAAAGTAATAAAGTTGATCTCAAGACTGTGTTAAGAGAAATTTTCTCAACGACTCACCGCTCAAGAGTGATGAAACACAGGTGATGCAAAAATAAATACTCCTTTGGAATGACTTTTTAATTTTTTGACCTTGTTACCGTTGAAACAGTCGCGTACAAATCTTTACTCTTGCTCCTATCGGGAGATACCCAAGCCGACAAGGGGGCAACTAGAACGAAACTTATCGCAGCGTATCCAAGCGCTGTACCGCAGTTATTTGGAGTCGCAGCCTGCTGAAGTCGCTTGTCAGATTTTTGACAATAAAATTGCCATTGTTTTGCATAATTTTATGACTCGCCCCGTACAATTGCTGGCTGAGCAAGGTAAACGGGAATTAGCTCAGCAAGTGCGGTTTAATCTAAACAAGGCGCTGGAGCCACAACTGAAAGCGCTGATTGAGGAAGTGGTAGGCGTACCCGTGATTGACTGGCTCAGCGATGCCAAATTAGAATCAGGCCATATGGGCACGATCGCTATTTTGGCAGCTAGGCCGGAACTGCGCGAAGAGGCTTGATTGACTTCGGTTAAATCAGAGATGGCATCCGCAGATGGCGACGAATGACCGCTTCTAAGTCTTCCAGCATGTAAGGTTTGCTGAGATAGTCATCGCAACCACCTGCTAAAATGCTCGTGCGGTCTTGTGGTTGGGCTAAAGCCGTTACTGCAATAATTGGAATCGCCTGGGTGTCTGGATGCTGCTTCAGGCGGCGGACAACTTCTTTGCCGTTTAAGTCGGGCAGTAGAATATCTAGCAGAATCAGATCCGGCTGGGAAAGGTGAGCTAACGATATAGCGGTTTTCCCATCAGCGGCAACTATAGCGCGACAATCCAACACTTGCTCAACCGCTAAGGCAGCTAGCACTCGGTTGTCTTCGTCGTTATCGACTGCTAAAATCACAGGCTTATTTTTAATAGGCACGACAATACCGTTAAAGGGAAAGTTCAAAACGTCCATGCTCTGTTCTCAGGGGAAGTGGTTGAGTTGCGAGATACCCTCTGATAAAAGATGGGCGAGGCATTCACAACAGCGGCGGCATAAACTTTTAGTCGTCTTCTACCGCAATTAAAAATTGCTTCCAAAGCTTCTCCTCACCTGGTAAAAGCTATAGCGTTGGTGGAATAGACAACAGGAGGTCGGCGCTTTAGTTGACTGGCTCGTTCTTTCTACCACCTAAAGATTTGAGGCATGATGCCCCGTCTCTTTAGAGCTGGGTGCTGACTATCGTTGAGTGCGCTTGCTCGGCTTGAGGAAGCGACAGCCCAAGGCTGTGGTGTCAATATCCAGATTGTATCTCGGATTTTAGATTGAGCCACATCATGTTTAAATGGTTGTTAAATTTTGCTGACAGACCGCTAATAACGGCTAAAATATGCAAATTTATATGCGCGGCGCGGCAACAGGTGTGAAACAATAATAAATAAACGGGGAACGCGAGAGTTTTAGGTTTAGATTGAGAGGCTGAATCAAAAATCTAAAATCCCACGAGGAACGCTGGGGCAGCGAGACACATAGATCGAGCCTACCACAGCAAACCCCAAGTTAAATTGGGAGGAATTTAAGGAATGGGTATCGCCACAATTAACCCAGCAACGGGAGAAACCCTCAAAACCTTTGAGCCGCTGACGGATGCAGAAATTGAAACCAAGCTGGCAGTTGCGAAACGAGCGTTTGAGCAGTACCGCCAGACGCCGTTGACGCAAAGGTCGGCGTGGATGAACGAAGCGGCGCGGATTTTGCAGGAAAATAAGGAACAGTTCGGCAAGCTAATGACCCAGGAAATGGGTAAGCCGCTGAAGGCAGCGATCGGCGAAACTGAAAAATGCGCCCTAGTCTGTCGCTACTACGCCGAACACGCCGCCGAGTTTCTGGCAGATGTCCCAGCATCCACCGACGCGAGTCAAAGTTTTGTGCGGTATCAACCGATGGGGCCAATTTTAGCCGTGATGCCGTGGAACTTTCCCTTCTGGCAAGTGTTTCGCTTTGCCGCACCGGCACTGATGGCAGGAAATGTCGGGTTGCTCAAACACGCTTCCAACGTACCCCAGTGCGCGGTAAAGATTGAAGAAATATTCCGGCAGGCGGGTTTTCCAGAAGGAGCGTTTCAAACCTTGCTGGTAGGCGCGGATAAAGTCGCCGCGATTGTAGCAGATGACCGGGTGATGGCAGCAACGCTGACGGGTAGCGAAGGCGCAGGAATTAGTTTAGCGTCAACAGCTGGCAAGCACCTGAAAAAAACCGTCCTGGAATTGGGAGGTAGCGATCCGTTTATCGTTCTAGAAAGTGCCGACCTGGAGGCGGCGGTGTCCACGGCGGTGGCTGCTAGGATGCTGAATAACGGTCAATCTTGCATTGCGGCAAAAAGATTTATTGTAGTGGATGCGATCGCCGACACCTTCGCCCAACGCCTGGTAGAAAAATTTCAGGCACTCAAAATAGGCGATCCGATGCACCCGGATACGGACTTGGGACCATTGGCAACACCAGGAATGCTCAAAGATTTAGACGATCTGGTGCAAGAATGCATTGCCCGTGGGTCAAAAGTTCTCACAGGGGGAAAACCATTAACAGATCGACCGGGGAACTACTATCCCCCCACAATTTTGACCGACTTTCCACCGGGGACGCCCGCCGAATCCGAAGAATTTTTCGGTCCAGTGGCGCTGTTATTCCGCGTTGCCAATATAGATGAAGCCATTGCCAGGGCGAATAACATCCCCTATGGACTGGGGGCGAGTGCTTGGACTAATGTGGAGGAGGAACGGGATCGGTTGATTAACGAATTAGAAGCCGGGGCTGTTTTTATCAACGGCATGGTTAAATCCGATCCGCGCCTGCCATTTGGCGGCATCAAGCGGTCTGGCTACGGGCGCGAATTGGGCATCCAAGGCATTCACGAATTCGTCAACATCAAAACCGTTTGGGTCAAGTAAAACTGGGTAATGGCTAATAGCTAATGGCTAATGGTAAGGAATTCTGAACAATTAGCCATTAGCAATTAGCAATTACCAATTAGCAATTACCAATTACCAATTACCAATTACCAAAACATGAACACTGCTCAACTGCTAGTACGCTGCCTGGAAAACGAAGGCGTACAATACGTGTTTGGACTTCCGGGCGAAGAAAATCTGCACGTTTTAGAAGCGCTGAGAAATTCTTCGATTCAATTTATTACCACCCGTCACGAACAAGGTGCTGCCTTCATGGCGGATGTCTACGGACGTTTAACCGGACGGGCGGGAGTCTGTCTTTCTACGCTTGGACCGGGTGCAACGAACCTAATGACGGGCGTGGCAGATGCGAACTTGGACGGCGCCCCTTTGGTGGCAATTACCGGGCAAGTCGGAACGGACCGAATGCACATTGAATCTCACCAATACTTAGATTTGGTGGCGATGTTTGCGCCGGTGACCAAATGGAACAAACAAATTGTCCGCCCCAGCATCGCGCCCGAAGTTGTCCGCAAAGCATTTAAAATATCGCAGACAGAAAAACCAGGGGCGGTTCACATCGACCTGCCGGAAAATATCGCTGCCATGCCGGTGACGGGGGAACCGCTAAGCAAAGGCGACGTAGAAAAAACCTATGCGTCGTTCCGCAGTATCGAACATGCAGCCGAGGTAATTTCCCAAGCGAATAATCCCCTAATCTTAGTCGGAAATGGAGCCATCCGCGACGGAGCAAGCGAAGCGCTGACGGAATTTGCCACCCGACTGAATATTCCCGTCGCAAATACATTCATGGGTAAGGGAGTAATTCCTTACACTCATCCTCTGGCACTTTGGGCGGTAGGGTTGCAGTTGCGAGATTATATCAGTTGCGGGTTCGATCGCGCCGATTTGGTGATTGCTATTGGTTACGATTTGATTGAATATTCACCCAAAAAGTGGAATCCCAATGGCAATATTCCGATTGTCCACATTGCCGCAACTCACGCCGAAATCGACAGCAGTTATATTCCTATCGTAGAAGTGGTGGGGAATATTTCGGATTCGCTGACGGAAATTTTAGAACGAAGCGATCGCACTGGTAAACCCGACCCCCATGCGTTGGAATTGCGCGATGATATCCGGTCAGATTACGAACAGTATGCCAACGATAATAGCTTCCCGATTAAGCCGCAAAAATTGGTGTACGATCTGCGTCAAGTCATGGGGCCAGAAGATATCGTTATTTGCGATGTGGGGGCGCATAAAATGTGGATGGCGCGGCACTATCACTGCGAACGTCCGAATACTTGTATAATTTCTAACGGGTTTGCAGCGATGGGGATTGCCATACCGGGTGCGATCGCAGCCAAATTAGTCGCCCCGCAAAAGCGCATCGTCGCCGTTACCGGCGATGGCGGTTTTATGATGAATTGCCAAGAACTAGAAACCGCCCTCCGCGTCGGCACAGCTTTTGTTACCATCATTTTCAACGATGGCGGGTACGGCTTGATCGAGTGGAAGCAACTCAACCAATTGGGTGTTTCAGATTTTGTCAAGTTTGGCAATCCAGACTTTGTTAAACTTGCCGAAAGCATGGGTCTAAAAGGATACCGAGTCGAATCGACTGCCGACTTTATTCCTACCATAAAAGAAGCACTAGAGCAATCCGTTCCCTCGGTGATTGATTGTCCCGTAGACTATGCAGAAAACCTCCGCTTTACTCGAAAAGCCGGAGAGTTGAATTGTGTAATCTAGCTGATAGATAATGAGTTTGTAGTAGGTGCTTAAGCACCTACTACGAGCCTAATTACCAATTACCAGATGCAAATCGCTACTTGGAACGTTAATTCAATTCGCACCCGCTTGGAGGCGGTGGTAGCTTGGTTACAGGAACATCCTGTAGATGTTTTGTGTTTGCAGGAAACTAAAGTTATCGATGCAGATTTTCCGCGATCGCCTTTTGAACAACTAGGCTATCACCTCTATATTTCCGGGCAAAAAGCATACAATGGCGTTGCGCTTATAAGTCGCGAACCTTTAGAAAAGGTTAGCACGGGATTCGCGCCAATATTAGGAACCGATGGGGGAGATTTTGACGAGCAAAAGCGCGTCATAACCGGCGTTTTTCAGGGAGTTCGCATTGTCAATCTTTACGTTCCCAATGGTTCATCATTAGAAAGTGAAAAATATCTTTATAAGCTTCGTTGGTTACAAATATTGCGCGATTATCTCCAAGCAATAATCAATACTGAAGCATCAGATAATCCAAAATCGCTCTGTGTCTGCGGTGATTTTAATATAGCCCTGGAAGATAAGGATATTTACAACCCCAAAGGACGAGAAAATCAAGTGATGGCTACCGAACCAGAACGCCAAGCTTTGCGGACAGTGCTAGAATTAGGATTAGCCGATGCCTTTCGCAAATTTACCCCCGAAGGCGGACATTTCACTTGGTGGGACTATCGGTCTGGCGGTTTTCAAAAAAATAGGGGTTGGCGAATTGACCATCATTATCTCACCCGAGAACTTTACGAAAAAGCAACTAGCTGCACGATTGATATTGCTCCGAGAAAACAGACCCAACCCAGCGACCACGTACCAGTGATTTTGACGCTATAAAGATAAGGCTGATGATAACTTACCCAGAATTTATTCCTGGTTTAGAACTAAGCCGCCGATTTTATTGAGGACTTAGGCAAAGAAACAAGGGTGATACGAAAAATCGTTGGTTTGTCAACGAGAGATCAAGGTCGAAACCGGGTTTCTGGCCTGGTCGTGCGTAAGTCCTGATGGTATGAGGTTAATTATGACAAGAGGAGACCCGATAAACCTGCAAATATATTAGCACCTGTAGAAAGTCAATGGGATTGACCCAAAGAATTGGGTTATATCAACGTAGATTGTTACTTCAAACTATTTGAAATCGCTTTATTTGGAGGAATGGGACCCAACCAGTAGGGTAGCACGTTGACTTTGAATGTAGTTTTTCCGTTGATGGCGCTAAATATAAAGTTATCCAGATCCCTATCGCTCAAAAAACCCAACTCAAGAGAGATTGACCCCATCGCGAGTGTGGTGTTTATAAAATGAGAGATAAGCGATCGCTAACTTGCCAGAGGAAGTGCTGTCATGTTTCTAGTCACAGGGGCGACAGGGGGACTCGGACGCCGAATTGTGCGGCTATTGCGAGGACGGGAAATGCCAGTGCGCGCATTTGTCCGCCTCGCGTCGCGCTATGGGGAATTGGAACATCGAGGCGCCCAAATCTATATCGGGGATTTGCAGCAAGAGCGGGATATTCAGAAAGCCTGTAAGGGTGTACGGTACATTATCAGCGCCCACGGCTGCGATGGCAACGCCCAAGCACTGGAATATCGCGCCAATATTGACTTAATCGACCAAGCTAAGGAAATTGGCGTTCAGCACTTTGTTTTTATATCCGTCCTGGGAGTTGACCGAGGATACGAAGATGCACCGACGTTTAAAGCAAAGCGGGAAGTCGAAAAATACCTGCAAGCGAGTGGTTTGAATTACACTATCTTGCGTCCCGCTGGGTTTGCTTCCAATCTCCTACCCTTGGCGGAACGGTTTCGCCAGACGGGAATATATTTATTAATAGGCGATCCCAAAAACCGCACTTCGATTGTCAGTACCGACGATTTAGCGCGAATTGCGGTAGATTCTATCAGCATTGAAGCCGCCCGCAATCAAATTTTCCCAGTAGGTGGAGCAGAAATTTTAGAAAGAGGGGAAATTCCCCGCATTTTTGGTCGCATTTTGCAGCGAGAACCGACGATAATTAATCCGCCACTGCTGGCGTTTGATGCAGTGCGAGGTGTATTGGGTTTAATCAACCCCTCGGCGCAAAAATCTCTCGGCACGCTGCGGACGTTGTTAGGGAACGAGTTCTTCTGCACTCGCGATCAGATGGCGAACTTAGAGTCTGTTTTTGGTATCAAAATGGAAACGCTGGAAAGTTTCTTGCGCCGCTATCTGGGGGTTTGAGTTACTCGCTTAAAAGTCGAAGAATAGCTATTTAATCAACTGCCAAAACGTCAGAGAGGCTTTCTGCGGCGCACCCCTTGGGTAGGACGCCAAGTCAGAAGATAGGTGAGATTATATAACAAAAGGAGTAAATACCCTGATAAGAGTTTGATTATGAGCAAAAAGAAAACAAAGTTCTCCGATATTTGGGTAAACCAAACTACGCTGGGGAAGCAGTTTGGGATTTCAGCGATCTCAATGGGCAAAAAACTCAAAGAGTTAGGATTGAGGTCAAATGAAACTGGTTCGCCCACTCAGGAAGCAATTGACAATGGGTTTTGCAAGTCAACTCCACTCAAGGATGGAACGCCATTTTTTATGTGGAACAAAGCTAAAGTAACCGAGTTAATGCAAGCGCAAGGCCATCAAAAACTAGATACTCAAGAAATCAGATGCCGAGAACTAGCGGATGATTGGATGCGAGTTCATAAACAGTTTCAGGAAGCTGTCAGCGGCATTGAAGAGGAAATGTGCTACGAGGAAGCACAAGATATCAAGAAAGAAGCGAAACGCACAGGCTTGACAAAACGGGTAAACGAGATTCTACGCGATCGCAAGTTTGATGGCGATTTGATCGAGAACTGATGCCCTAGAGTGTAGTTGGTGTTACAGAAGCCCTATGCAGATAGGCTCATAATGTAGTTGGTGTTAGAGAACTGGTTGCCTGGGATGACATCGACAAAGTAAGTACCAGGCGCTAAGTTCTGAGTGATGGCGCTGATGCTGCTACCACCAGCATAAACGTTGGCTACATACTCGCTCGGCTCGATCGCATTATTATTGTTGCGATCGGCAAAGATATTCGCCAGCACAGGCTCGCTGACGCTGGTGAGCGAGAGGTTCAAGTTGCTGATATTACCCAGCACGAAGCGGTAGAAGTCGTTGCGGTCGGTGCTGCCTACAAAGTCTTGAACAACACGAGTACCGCTCAGAGTGCCTAAGTTCAAAGCGTTGTTTGGGGTGTTACCGGGGTCTGTTGGATTTGTCGTGGGACTGGGAGTTGCATTCAGATCTAGCTCGTACACAGTCGGAAAGGAGGAACCTGTAACGACATCGACGTAGTAGCTTCCCGCACCCAGAGTTCTGTTGATGGGATTGGAGCTACTAACGGTATTCAATTGTTCACCCGGATCGATCCTAAAATTGGTGTTGCTATCCACAAACAACCTCAGCTGGGCAGGAGAGTTAAAGCTGCTAAGAGAGAGGTTGACGTTGCTGGGTTTATCCAGGGTGAAGAGGTAGTAATCCTCTGGGTTGGTAGGGCCGACAAAGTTGACCAAACTGGCTTTGGCAAGCAACGTACCAAGGCCAAGCGCCGTGCTAGTGGATAAACCAGGATCTTGAACCGGAGAAACAGGGGGAGATGCCAGACGCCCCTCTCGAATGCCAAAGTTCAGGAAGTGGTCTACTGCCTGCCGGAAGTTGAAGCCTACTGCCCTTAAGTCGGCGTTATTGTTCAGGTAAAAGCTGGGGTCGAAAAATTCCGATGCAACTCGTCCCTCATTGGTGCCAAAGTTTTTGTAGTGTTCGTATAGTTGCTCGTTGCTCGTTAGACGAGCTGCCACCAAATCAGGGTTGCGAGACCGATAAAAGGCGGGATTAAAAACTACTGAAAACCGCCGCCCTTCGGCTAAGCCAAATTGTTCTAGATGCTCAAATGCTTGCCGGTTGGTGGTTAGCCCTGCTACAGCTAAGTCAGGGTTGCTCGTGCGGTAGTAGCCCAGATTAATAAAGGGTGAAAAACGACGCCCTTCATCAGCACCAAATCGCAGGAAATGATCCCGCAGTTGTGCGTCTGTGGTGACTCCAGCCGCCGCTAAGTCTGGGTTGGCTAGTCGATAAAAATTGGCATCGAATAAGTTGGTGACCATATGTTATACTCCTAAACGTAGGGAATCAAAAGTTGTGTTGTGTGAACAAGCAATAGGCAATGGTGCTGCGTTGGCACTTGCAATGCAACTCAAATTCTATTGCTATCTTGTTGCCTCAAGTATTCTCTATCCGCGCCGCAACGCAACGCAGATGAGAATGAATTTTTTGGGATTAGGTCGAGCCTGTCCTAGCAGTAAAGCAAAGTAACGCTAGCTTAGAAAAACTTTTTGGGTTGGCGTCAGTTGTGCTGTTGCAGTTACGCAAGAAGACGCTAAAACAAACTATTTTTTGGGTTACACCAAACCTAAGATTCAAATCAGGTGTTATGCTTATAAGGCATAAATGCTCAATACAATACTAACTTGATAGTCGGCAACTGACCATAAAGTAAGTGCCAAGGATAAAAAACTTAAAAAATATAAATAAACGCGAGTGCGGTTACTGTAAAAATAGCTAAGTTTTAAAAAGCAAGATGTGAAGAAAAAAAAAAGGATGGAAACCCCCCTAAACACCTGTATAAGTGAGGGATTAAGGGGGATACAAACTCAGCTAATTCCAAGGGGAACGGGGATAAACCAATGTAATGCCAAGGCGAGTAAAATGGCGGCAATCGCACCGATCAAGGTATTGAGAATATTCACGACTTCATTGGTAAGCCAGGTGAATTTAGATTGCAGAGTGGCACCAATGACGCTTTCTAAATTGGTGGCAATAAAAGCAGCGATCGCGCACAACCCCACACCGAATAAGTTTATTAAACCAACGCCCCAACCAACTAGGGCGATCGCAACGGATGCCACAATTCCTGCTAAAGTCCCTTCTAAACTCACAGCGCCTTCCGTTCCCCGCGCCACGGGTTGAAAAGTGGTAATCAGAAACGTGCGCTTACCGTAAGCTTTCCCCACCTCAGACGCGCTAGTATCGGAAAGCTTCGTGCTGAAACTGGCAACATATCCCAACAGGAGTAATTCTCGATACGGGGAAGCGACAAAAATAGTCGCAATAGCACAGATCGTCGCAGCTAAAGCCGAACCCCAGACATTTTCTGGCCCTCTCATACCCGAACGCTTCTCAGCTATTCCTTCCGCTTCCTTTTGCGCCATCCCAATCCGCGTGACGCCGGAACCGACGAGAAAATAAAACATTACCACTAGATATCCTGAAAAGCCAAGCGTACCCCAGACGATGACGCCTAGAACCCAAGCGTGGAGGTATCCGGCGGGGGTGAGGAGTTTTTTGGGGAGAATGAATGCGATCGCAAGCATTACTGTATTGAATACTACTGCAACCAGCCAGGGATTTAGAGAATAGAAGGTAGAGAGCATTAATAACCAGGCTCCAACAGTGATTGCTTCCACTGAGTATTCTCTCACTAATTCTTGGGCTTTTTTGGTAGTATAGGCCAGGATAAATTCAATATCTTCGTCCGAATGCAATAGTCTAAAGAACGGTTCATCCGTCCGGTTTGTTCTGGCGAAATGTAGGCTAATGTGCCTTCTAAAACATCGGGATTTTTGAGGGGAGGATTTTCCCTGGTGAATACAGTGGCAATGCCAAAGTCGATGATTTTGAGTTGCCCGGTTTCTGGGTTAAAAACAATATTGGTGGGGTTAATGTCTTTGTGGATGACATTGGCAGCGTGAATTTTGCCCAAAATATCAGCCGTTGCGATCGCCATGCTGAGGAATTCCTCTAAAGATGCAAAACAATGCGCTTTTCCAGGGGGTTCGAGCAATTTATTTAAGGAGTTGCCCCCAAAATATTCAAGAATGATGACTAAGGTTTTTTGATATTTCTTTTGAGTATATGCTTTGACGACCCGTTCTAGATTCAAATTGCGAACTATCTCGTATTCTTGCTTATAGCGGGTGAGTTCAGCCGGGGTAGGATAATCTGGCTTGAGCATTTTGAGGATAACAGGTTGGTTATCCTTTTGTCGGATGCCTCGCTCAACTAATGAGTTAGGAATTTCGGAGATTTGTGCGAGGGTTTGGTAGCCATCAATTTCAATCATTTTTGAGATATCCCAACTAGAGAAATCACAACTTATCATTAGGTTAAAACAATAGATGACCCCCTCAACGCCCTGAGTTTTCACGTGGAGCGTGACCTAACCCAAAAGCCCGCTTCCCTTGTACGGAAGGGGGAGAAATTCAAAGCCTATCTCCTAGTTCGAGAGGTTTTGGAGATGCCGTGAAAAGTCAGATCAACGCCAATGTCAGTCAGCTTGAGTACCTGATTATGTTCTATACTGTACGATCTGTTCAGCCTGTTTCAAGTTAAGGAGTTATCTTGCTCTCAGGAATTACGCGCGACGAGAAAAGAAACTTTGGTGAGACCTAGATCTCTGATTGCCAAATCAACGATTTTTCAGAGAAACCGGGTTTGTTTGCGTAAGTCATAAAAATATATCGGATGTTCCCTACACCCAATTAAGCGTAATCGACCGGATATGATATGAGACGCGATCGCAAGCAGGTTTGGCTACGGCAAGAGCTGGCGCGCAGCAAGACTTTTTAGCCGTGCAAGGGTGCAAAGGTTCCCCATCTCACATCTTGCACCTTTCTCAATAAGGCTGGAGAAACCGGGTTTCAAGACGCAAAATCTAGGCTTTCAGGTAAAGGCAGTGGCAAGAAACAAAGGCGATCGCCCTGGTGCAAGATGCGAGCCATCCAAGGTTTAAAACTTTCAGCAATCAACAGCGCACGCACCTCTTTGCCGCTAGAATGACCTACTGGGGATTTCTCAGGGTGGCTTGTTGCCATGACGGCTGCTGTTGGTGATTCCCAAACAATACTCTTCCCACCCCGCAAGGAGCAGCAATAAAGTTTTCCTGTGGTTCAAAATTCGGGGTGGTTTTCTCCCTCTCAACCCACTTGCTGACTATGTCAAAGGTTCTAGTTTCCGATCCAATTGACCAAGCTGGTATCGATATCTTATCCCAGGTGGCTCAGGTTGATGTCAAAACCGGGCTGCCACAGGCAGAATTGATCCGGATTATGCCAGATTACGACGCCTTGATGATTCGCTCTGGCACTCAAGTTACTAAAGAAATCATCGAAGCTGGGAAGCAGCTAAAAATTATTGGGCGTGCGGGTGTTGGCGTTGATAACGTGGATGTGCCTGCTGCAACGCGGCAAGGCATTGTCGTCGTCAATTCCCCAGAAGGTAACACGATCGCAGCAGCCGAACACGCGATCGCTATGATGCTATCCCTATCTCGCCACATCCCCGATGCCAACGCTAGTGTCAAAAGCGGCAAGTGGGATCGTAAAACCTTTATAGGGGTGGAAGTCTACAAAAAAACCCTCGGTATCGTCGGTTTGGGTAAAATAGGCGCCCACGTCGCCACCGTAGCACGGGCAATGGGCATGAAACTTTTAGCCTACGATCCTTTTATCTCTAACGAACGCGCCGAGCAACTCGGCTGTCGCTTGGTAGATTTGGATCTGCTATTTCGGGAAGCCGACTTTATTACCCTACACATCCCCAAAACACCCGAAACGGCTAACATGATCAACGCCGAAACTCTGGCGAAGATGAAACCCACCGTGAGGATTATTAACTGCGCCCGTGGCGGGATTATCGACGAAGCAGCGTTGGCGGAAGCGATCGCTTCTGGTAAAATCGGCGGGTCAGCCCTAGACGTATTCTCCAAAGAACCCGTAGGCGAGTCCCCCCTATTGCATCTGGGTAAAGAAGCCGTCCTCACCCCCCACCTGGGAGCCTCTACCGCCGAAGCGCAAGTCAATGTCTCTATCGACGTAGCCGAGCAAATTCGCGACGTGCTGTTGGGGCTACCAGCGCGCTCAGCAGTGAATATTCCCGGCTTATATCCCGATGCGATCGAAAAACTCAGACCTTACCTGCGACTGGCTGAAACCTTGGGTAACATGGTCGGTCAACTCGCAGGCGGACGGATTGAAAGTCTGAACATCCGCATGGAAGGAGACTTGGCAAGCGTAGATAGCAAACCCTTGGTAGTAGCAGCTTTAAAAGGTCTGCTCTACCCAGCGTTGCGCGAGCGCGTCAACTACGTCAACGCCGGAATTGAAGCCAAAGAGCGCGGCATTCGCGTGATTGAAACGCGGGATGCCGCAATTCGCGATTATGCGGGTTCGCTGCACCTGGAAGCCAAAGGGTCTTTGGGCGACCACTCGGTGACGGGCGCTTTGTTAGGCAATGACGAAATTCGCATCACTGCGGTCAATGAGTTCCCCGTCAACGTCCCCCCGACGCAGAACATGCTGTTTACCCTGCACCGCGATATGCCGGGAATTATCGGTAAAATCGGTTCCCTGCTGGGCAGTTTTAACGTCAATATCGCCAGTATGCAGGTGGGACGTAAAATTGTCCGGGGCGATGCGGTGATGGTGTTGAGCCTGGATGACCCCCTCCCAGAAGGGATTTTGGCAGAAATTACCAAAGTTCAGGGAATTAGGGATGCATATACGGTAACTTTATAAGTGCTGATGGCTAATTGCTAATGGCTGTGAAACAATTAGCAATTAGCCGTTAGCTATTAGCAATTAGCGGCTCAAGTATGGCAAACAGCTGGTGGGAATTGCAAATTGTGTGCGATCTGGCGCTAGAAGATTCTATCTTTTGGCGATTGGAACAATTCGGCTGTCGAGGGACGGCTTTCGAAACGAAAGGATATTCCTACCTGGTACGTGCCTACATCCCCCAAGAGCAAGTGCAACTTTTGGATTTGGCGGCGCTGTCCCTGTGGTTGCGTCAGGATGCTTTGGTGTTGGGGTTGCCCATACCTACGACCCATTGGCATTTGATTGATGAAGAAGACTGGGCGAGTAGTTGGAAGGCGCACTGGCAACCCCAGGAAGTGGGCGATCGCTTCCTAATTTACCCCGCTTGGCTACCCGTACCCGATCAATCAGATCGATTCATCTTGCGACTCGATCCCGGACTGGCGTTTGGCACCGGCACCCATGCCACCACCCAGCTGTGTCTGGAAGCGCTGGAAATGCGAATCGATCAAGAAAGCCACGATATCGTAGCAGATCTCGGCTGTGGCTCTGGAATTTTATCCATAGGCGCAATTATGCTGGGAGCGGAAAAAGTTTATGCCGTCGATCTCGATCCCCTAGCCGTGCGCGCCACTCGCAGCAATCGCACCCTCAACCGCGTCAATAGCGATCGCCTGATAGTAGAACAAGGCAGTATCGATCGGATGATGAAAATGATCGATGCCCCCGTTGATGGCGTTGTTTGCAATATTTTAGCCGAGGTAATTATCGATCTAATCCCCCAAATCAGCGCTATTACCAAACCCTCTTCTTGGGGCATTCTCAGCGGGATTTTGTTAGACCAAACTAAACCCGTCGCCGATGTTGTAGAGCAAAATGGTTGGACAATTGCCGCCCTTTGGCGTCGGCAAGATTGGTGTTGTTTTAATATCCGACGGTCTTAAGAATGTTTGTAAAGTTGTAGGGGCACGGCATCCACAATATTTTGCTTTTGTAAACAACATTGAAGGTGCCGTGCCCCTACGCCTAATTATCAGCAATTAACCGGACATGATATAATTCAAGGTTTCAAGGCGTTAACGCTCTTAAACGGAGGCAAAAAAAGACAAGATAAACAACATTCACTAAAATCAGCAGTCCTTTACCTATCCAAGATTGAATCAGATTAAAAACAGGGAATGTCGCTAGAAAAACTAGCAATACCTCGACGGAAGATACAATCGCTCCGTAATGCTTAGGGTCCCAATAGGAAATCGGACTGATAAATCGATAATTGCTAAAGGGGAAAAAGTGGCGGTGGGCGTCGTCGTTGTGAACTGGCAAATCTAGACAAGAATGCAGCACCAAACTAAGGCAGAATATTTGCATTTTTTCCCAGCCAAATTTGTAACCAATTAGCCATCCGATTGCAGCTAAAGGAATGGAATGGAAAATCGCTACAACGGTTTGCCAGAAAGGTTCGTAATAGGTTTCTGTCCAAATTTGCTTTTCTGGTAGACGCGCAATTAATTTCGCCCATCCGTAGAACAAAAAAATTGGCATATCTGGTAAAATTGCCCCGAAGAAAATGGTAAGATTTCCTTGGGGAAGCGACTGTTTGCCAAGTAAGAAAAGATTGAGGATCGCGTGGCTGGGTGTATTCACGGTTGCGCTGTTTCTAAATCGCTCTTTTGAAGAAGACGCGGGGACACCCCATGGTAGGATCCAGGGGATTCCAACAAGGAAGAGGACGGGTCGATGGGAGATGCGGAGAGTGTTTCTACACAATTCCCCGCGTCACCGCGTCAGAGCGTCTTCTTGGTCAATATTAATAAACGGTATAGCTCCATTTCCACCCAATACCATTGGAAAATGCCCATCCCATTTTTCTATGGCTTGCTTTTGCAGAATTTCAGATGTTAAATTTTCTCGCAGCAATCTTTGCGCTTCCGCTTGTCCTTTGGCGCGATTAACTTCGGCTAATGCTTCTTGGGTGGCTTTTTGAGCTAAAAATTCGGCTCTTTTAGCGTCTTGTTCGGCAATTTGTTTGGCTTCTACTGCTTCGCTAAAGCGTTGTGAAAAGTGGATATTGACTAAAGAAATACCATCAACTGCGATATTATACTGCGCCAGCCGAGTTTGCAATTGCTCGTCAATGCCTGCTTTGACTTCGCCGCGTTTGGTGATAATTTGCTCGGCGGTATAAAGCGCCATAACAGCTTTAAGGACTTCTTCAATCGCTGGGTTAATAATTCGCTGCACGACTTCTGATTCAGCGCCAATTTGTTGAAAAACCCTATTGGCTTGTTCTGGGATAATATGCCAGTTGAGCGCTACATCGGTGAAGACATCTTGAAGGTCTTTTGAGGCTGCTTGCGCGGGGACTTGGTGTTTTTGTACGCGGATGCTGAGCTTTTTAACTGTATTGACAATTGGGACAATTAAGTGTAAGCCTTCGCCTAAAACTTGTTCTTGGACTTGACCGAATTGCATAATAACGCCGCGTTCGCCTGCGTTGACAATGACGAAGGGTTTGAAGGCAATTGTGATTATGAGTAGTAAGATGGCGATCGCTGCTGCGAAAATCGATGGGTTGGTAGATTTCATAGTGGTTTGGGACAGCAAGTATAACTTAAAATTGTTCGGGGTCGATGCCTTGTTGCCGCAATTGCTCGATCAAAGCTTGATAGCGCTGTTGTTCTTGTTGTCGCAGAATTCGCTCTTGTTCTAGAGAGGAGATGGCATCGTCTGCGCGCTGACGTTCTTGTTCGAGAGAAGCGATCGCATCTTCGGCACGCTGACGTTCTTGTTCGGCACGCTGACGCTCTTGTTCGGCGCGCTGACGTTCTTGTTCTCTCAGTTGATCGAGTTCAACGGGTGTGAGGAACTTTTGTCCATCGGGGCGATAAATTTCTAGGGTGTCTTGTTTGAGTTCAAACCGGATGCCTAAACGAGGACTAATCCACCGATTCATTGCTTCAATAGGTTCTAACCAATCTCCAGAACGGGTAAACCCCGTCAATTCTATCTCGTCTGGGTCATAAACATAATATTCTTCTACTCCATAACGTTGATAAAACAGGGTTTTTTGCAGCATTTTTGTAGCGCGATTGCCTGGGGAAAGAATTTCAAAAACGACTTGGGGGGGAATGTTATCTTCTTCCCATTGTTTGTAGGAACCTCTATCGCCTTTGGGTCTGCCAAAGACAACCATTGCATCGGGTGCAGTGCGAATGGTGTTATTTCCTTGAACCGGATACCAAAGCATATCGCCTGCGATCAAGACGTTATCGACGTTGGCAAACAAAATTTCTAGATTTTCTTTGATAACAACAATCCAGCGAAATTGTTTCGTATTGTCTGCCATTGGTTGTCCGTCGCTGTCAGGGTAAATAATTTCTGGGGCAGTTTCAGCGGGGAGTTGCTGTATCATGCTGTTTTTGCTTGGAGGGGCTGAGTTTAATCTTAGCTTTACTCCAATGCCTGACAGTAGGTTTGCGCCAGCGCCTCTACTCGCTCCCGCGGTATAGCGGTATATATGCTCGATCAAACTTGTTATAACTGGTGATTAATTGGGAGCGTCGGCATTTGGGCGTATGACTCTAGGCAACATAGAAGCGGCACTTCATAAGGAGCGGGACTTCCTAGCTGCGGTTCTAGACCAAATTGGTGTCTTGGTCGTCGTTATTGACCTGAAGGGGAAAATTGTTCGTTTCAACCGTGCTTGCGAGGCAATAACTGGGTACTCTTTTGAAGAGGTACAGGGCAAGTCTTGTTGGGATTTGTGCTTAATTCCAAAACCAGTGGAGGCATTTACAGGAGTGTTGGAGCAGCACATAGAGTTTCCCAAGCAGTGGGAAAATTATTGGGTCGCTAAGGATGGCACTCTGCGACTGATTGCCTGGTCTAATAACGCCTTAGTTAACTCTTCTGGCGCTGTGGAGTATATCGTCAGCACGGGGATTGATATTACCGAACGCAGACAGGCAGAAACGGCAATGCGAGATAGCTTTGAACGACTGCGCCTAGCTTTGGATACTGCGGACATGGGAATCTGGGACTGGAATATTTTAACCGGGGCGACCAGTTGGTCGCCGAACTTGGAACAGATTTATGGTATTAAACTTGACAGCTTAGAGGGGAGTTACGAACAATTTTTGGGGATTGTGTATGAGCAAGACCGCCCCAGGGTCACTGATGCCATCCGCGCTTGTCTGGAGGAAAAACAAGACTATGACATTGAATTCCGCGTGGTTGCGTCTAATGGTGACATCCGTTGGGTGAGGAGCAGAGGTCGAGTTGTTTACGACGAAACTGGCGCACCCGTCCGCATGGCTGGGGTAGACTTGGATATTAGCAATCGCCAGCAAGCAGCAGCAGCATTACAAGCAAGCGAGCGTTTTATTCAAAGTGTTGCCGATGCAGTTCCAGGCATTATTTATATTTACGACATGATCGAAAACCGCAATATCTATTGCAATCACCAGGCGAGTGTGGTTTTGGGCTATACACTCGCAGAAATTCAACAGCTAGGAGGTGCATTTTTCTCCACGGTGATTCATCCCGACGATCTGGCAAATATACAGGCAATGTTCCAAAAATTTGCCACAACAAAAGATGGGGAAGTCATCGAAACCGAGTACCGCATTAGACAAAAAAATGGTGAATGGCGCTGGTTTTTGAGTCGGGATACTGTTTTTTTGCGAAATTCTGACGGTTCGCCCCAGCAAATTCTCGGTACCGCTTGCGATATTACCTCGCACAAACAAACTGAAGCGGCGCTGCGCAAAAGTGAAAACCTTTATCGCACTCTGGCGCAAAACTTTCCTAACGGGATCGTTCTGTTGTTTGACTCCAACCTGCGCTACTCGCTCGCCGAAGGGCAGGGATTACCGCTGATTGGTCTTGACAAAGAAACTATGGAAGGAAAAACGATTTGGGAAGTTTTTCCACCGGAAATTTGTGAAGAACTAGAGCCAATTTATCGATCAGTTCTTGTTGGCGAAGAGATCGCTTGGGAAATGTCGTTTCGCAATCGGAACGGCTACGTGCAGGCGCTGCCGGTAAAAAACGAGCAAGGAGAAATCTTTGCCGGGATGGTGGTCGTGCAAGATATTACCGAGCGCAAACAAGCCGAAGATTTACAAACGCAATTGATTGTTTCTTTACGGGAAAGCGAAGAGCGATTTCGCTGTTTAATTGACCAAGCTAGAGATGGAATTTTTGTTATTGATTTAGAAGGGTGGTTTGTTGAAGTCAACCAGCGCTCCTGTCAAGATTTAGGATATACCTATGCGGAACTGCTAACTTTAGGACTTTGGGACCTCGACCCGACTTGGTCTGAGAAAAGATTTGCCCAATTATTCAAGCAGCAGAGGGATCTCAGAGGCGATGATACCTTTGAAGCTGCGATCAAACGCAAGGATGGTTCGACTTTTCCAGTGGAAATCCGCGTAGGATTGTTAGAGTGGAACCATGAGCAATATATGCTCGCTTTGGTGCGGGATATTACTAAGCGCAAGCGAGCTGAACAGGTACAAACTGGATTAATTGAGTTTCTCCAAGAAAGCGATGAGCGCTTTCGTCAGATGGCAGAAAACATCCGCGATATTTTCTGGATGCGCCAGGTAAATCCGCCCCAATTACTCTACATTAGTCCGGCTTACGAAGAAATTTGGGGTCGCAGTTGTACGAGTTTATACCAGGATCCTAACTCGTTTCTCGATGCCGTGCATCCAGAGGATCGCCCTCGCGTCGAGGCTGCCTTAGCTCGACAAATCCAAGGCCACCAGACAGATATAGAGTATAAAATAATACAGATATCCGGAGCGATTCGCTGGGGTCACGACCGCGGCTTTCCGATCGGGAATGGGGGAGGAGAAGTATACAGAATAACAGGAATAGCTGAAGATATTACGGATCGAAAGTTAGCGCAGATGGCGCTGCAACAGGCGAAAGAAGAGCTAGAAATGCGAGTCGCGGAACGCACGGCAGCATTATTGATCGCCAACCAGGATCTGGAACAGGAAATTATCGATCGCAGGCAGGCAGAATTAGCGCTGGCAAAGAGTCAGCAAGAATTAGAATTGTTTTTCTCCCAATCGTTGGATGGTTTCTTTTTTATGATGCTAGACGAACCAGTGCGTTGGGATGACACGGTTGATAAAGAAAAAGTCTTGGATTATGTCTTTTCTCACCAGCGGATGACAAAAATCAACGATGCCATGCTGGCTCAATACGGCGCTACAATAGAGCAGTTTCTAGGGCTGACTCCCAAGGATTTATTCGCCCACGATCTAGATTATGGCAGACAGGTATGGAAGCAATTTTTTGATGTGGGAAGACTGCACGTTGAAACTAACGAGCGCAAGTTGGACGGGAGGCCAATTTGGATTGAGGGAGATTATATTTGTCTTTACGACCAAAGTGGTAGGATTGTCGGACATTTTGGCGTCCAGCGGGATATCAGCGATCGCAAACTAGCGCAGCAGGCGCTGCAAGAAAGCGAGGAACGGTTCCGGCAATTAGCGGAAAATATCGAGAGCGTTTTCTGGATGACCGATCCCAACAAGAACCAGATGATTTACGTTTCTCCCGCCTATGAAAAAATTTGGGGCAGAACTTGTGCCGCATTATACGCGACGCCTAAATCTTTTCTAGATGCGATCCATCCGGAAGACCGATCTGGCTTCGTTGCTTCTACGATCAAACATCCTCAAGGCGAGAATGACCAAGAGTATCGAATTATTAAGCCCGATGGGTCGATCCGCTGGATACGCGATCGCTCATTCCCCGTGCGCGATGGCAGCGGGAAAGTATACCGGGTTACCGGGATTGCCGATGATATCAGCGATCGCAAGATAGCAGAGCAAGCGCTGCAAGAAAGCCAAAAACGATATACCCTAGCAGTGAGCGCCGGAAAAGTCGGCGTTTGGGATTGGAACCTGGAAACCAACGAAATTTATGTCGATCCCTTCTTAAAAGCGATTCTGGGCTATGCAGACAGCGAAATCCCAAACCATCTCGACCATTGGGGCAAGTTGGTGCATCCCGACGACGGCGAACAGGTGATGGTGGTGGCGGATGCTTACCTGCAAGGATTGACTAAGGAATACAGCGTCGAACACCGGATGCTGCACAAAGATGGTAGCATCCGCTGGTTTCTGGCGCGGGGCACGGCGATTCGAGATGCATCGGGTAAACCTTATCGCATGATAGGGACAGATACCGATATTACCGACCGCAAATTGGCAGAAGCAGCGTTGCGGAAAAGCGAGGAACGGTTTAGATCTTTAGTCGTCAATATACCAGGGGCAATTTATCGCTGTGCTGGCGATTCTCACCGGACAATGGAGTATATTAGCGATGCCATCGCCAATATTTCCGGCTATCCCGCAAAGGACTTTATTGGCAGCGTTGCACAGTCAAGGGATGATTCTTGTGGGGTGGGCATCTTGCCCGCCCGGATAATTCCAGAGACGGGCGAGACGCCCATCCCACAAAACGAGACCATCCCACAAAACGAGACGCCCATCCCACAAAACAAGACGGGCGAGACGCCCATCCCACAAAACAAGACGGGCGAGACGCCCATCCCACAAAACAATCAAAATCATCCCGCCAATATGCAACGCCTTATTGGCAACCGAGTTCGTACATTTACCAGTATTATCCATCCCCAAGACATTCCACTGGTCGAAACTTCGGTGCGAGACGCGATAGCAGGTAAGAAATCATTTGAGATCGAATACCGCATTGTGCAACCCGATGGCAGTATCCGATGGGTAGCCGATCGAGGTCAAGCCAAGTACGGCGAGGGGGGGGAAGTTTTGTGGATCGATGGGGTAATTTTTGATATCAGCGATCGCAAACAAGCCGAAGAAGAAATTCGTAACGCTTTGGCTAAAGAAAAAGAACTCAGCGAACTCAAAACCCGCTTTATTACAATGGCCTCCCACGAGTTTCGCACGCCCCTTAGCACCATTTTATCTTCTGCGGATTTACTCGAATATTACGTCGAAGAGAACTCAACCGAAAAACAAATCGAACATATCCAGCGAATTCAAACCGCTTGCTTGAATATGACTGAGCTATTGAACGATGTTTTAGTAATTGGCAGGGCAGAAGCCGGAAAACTAGAGTTTAAACCATCCCCGATTAATTTGGTGGAATTTTGCGGCGATTTAGTCGAAGAAATGCAGCTTGTCGCTGGCTATCAGCACAGGATTACCTTTGAACTCACCCCAGACCGATTAGCCAAAACCGAATTTATACCTGGCATGGATGAAAAACTGCTGCGATACATTCTGAACAACCTGGTCTCGAATGCGATAAAATATTCCCCATATGGGGGAAATGTTTCCCTGAGGCTCTATTATCAAGATAGCCATGCCATCTTGCAGGTAGAAGATGAGGGAATAGGCATTCCCCCAGAAGACGAAGACCATTTATTTGAACCTTTCTATCGGGGTAAAAATGTCGAGAATATCTCTGGAACAGGATTAGGATTAGCCATTGTTAAAAGAGCGGTGGACTTACACGGTGGACAGATTGATTTTAAGAGCCAAATCGGTAGGGGGACTATATTTACTGTCACTCTGCCTTTGTCAGGCAATGGTTAATTGTTATTTGTCAATTACCAATCACCCATGACCCATGACCCATGAATCAAAAAATTTTAGTCATTGAAGATGAGACAACCGTCGGTATTAACATTAAAGAAATCCTGGAATCGGGAGGATTTGATGCGATTGTTGCACCAGACGGCAAAATTGGGATTAAAATGGCAAAAGAACAATTGCCAGATTTAATTGTTTGCGATATTATGATGCCGGATATGGATGGATACGGGGTGCTGACAGCGTTGCGCCAAGATGGGGCAACGGCAACAATTCCATTCATATTTTTGACGGCAAAAACCACCCGCGACGATCTGCGTCAAGGGATGAATTTAGGGGCGGATGATTATCTGACTAAACCGTTTAGGAGAAAAGAATTGTTGGAGGCGATCGCTTCCCGACTCGCCAAACAAACCAAGGTTAAGCAACTAGAACAAAAAATCGACGAACTACAACAGATCGATCGGCAGAAAGATGAGCTGATTTGGACTGTGAGCCACGATTTGAGAGCGCCGCTTGCTAATATAAAATTAATTGCCGAAACTTTAAAACTTATCGAGCCAAATCCACAGCAACAAAAACAGTATCTAAATATATTAGAAACCGTCTGCGACCAAGGAAACGATTTAATTAATAACCTCTTGACTTGGCGAAAGTTAGAATCGGTCGAATATACACTTGAATATGAAAATATTAACCTGGAATACTGGTTGACAGGACTGCTAGAACCATTTGAAATTCGCACGCGCGATCGCCAGCAAATATTCAGAATTAAAATCCCACCCAACTTGCCACATTTCACAGTCGATACAACTAGCTTAAAGCGGATTTTAACAGAACTACTCAACAATGCCTGCAAGTATACATGCTCTGGTGGACAAATCAAATTCCAAGTGATTTATCAACCCGCTTCCTCCCCGACAAATCCTGCCGTAACTACTTTTATTATCGCCAATGAAGCTGAAATTACAGAAACAGATCTTCCCCATATTTTTGAAAAATTTTATCGAGGGAATCAAAAAAATGCCCAGTTGCAAAGCGGCACTGGGTTAGGATTAGCCATTGTGCAGCAGCTTGTGGAAAAACTCCAAGGAACAATTCAAGCAGAAAGTAGCAGCGGGTGGACAAGATTTACGGTTAAATTACCTGCTTTAGGTAATGGGTAATTGGGAATGGGTAATTGGTAATTGGTAAGCATCGGTTGAGGCGGGTTTAGTTCGGTTATCTGTTGATAACAAAAGTTATTGGTCAAACCCGCCCGTACAACCATCAAAATACACGACTCTTCACCAATTACCAATTATATCGTGTCCGCTTGAATACCCATAGTTACGACTGACGCGGTGACAAGGGAGAGCGGTGACGCTCTGAGTTCTAATTAAAGGTGATTTGACGGACATGATATTATTGGTCAAACCCGCCCGTACAACCATCAACATACACGACTCTTCACCAATTACCCATTACCCATTACCAATTACCAATTACCAATTACCAATTACCAAATTCCAGCGGTTTAAACTGATAGCCATTTTTAGTAGGTTTCACCACAACTAATTGAACCGCAGCTTCTCGATCGCCTGTAGGACGAAAACTCACAATTCCCGTAGATCCTATTACCGAAAAATTCGATGCGGAAAGCGATCGCTGCACTCCATTGCGAGTCGGATTGTTGCGAATCGCAGCAATCAAAGCTTGGGTAGCATCGTAAGTAAGTGCGGTGCGCCAATTAACGCTAACTCGCTCGGACGGCAATAAATTATTATCTATATTCTTACCATTATTTAAAGTTTGGTCTGTGGAATTTTTCCCCCAAAGTTGCATTGCTTTAGCGCGAAAATTTTCCCCTTTTTCCCCTATAAGACTGCCAGGAACTGCTAGCACCATTCCCTCCGCATCTTCCCCAGCAATTTCCAGAGTTTTAGTCAGATAAAAACCATCTCCCGCCAGCATATTTAAGCGGCGACGGTTAACATAAACCACTTGAAGCGCGCGGTCTAAAACGTCGTTAGAAGGCAGCAATACAATCGCATCTGCGCCATGTTTTATAGCGGTTTCAACGCTTTTTCTGGCATTAAAATCAGGGCGAGATAAATCAAATTCACCGATGACTTTACCGCCACCTCGATAGAATAGCGCATCTTTAAATTCATTTTTAATCGATTGACTATAAACGCTGTTTCCGTTGTAAAAAACAACGGCTTTTTGCTTGTTTAACTGATTTGACATATAAGTCGAAAGCGCCCTGGATGCGTAGCGATCGCTTGGCATGATCCGAAACACATAGCGTCCCAATTCCGACAGTTGAATCGCCGAACTTACAGGGGCAATGGCAACTAATTCCCCGGATTGATAAATTGCTCCGGCGGCTAAAGTTGTATCGCTGATTCCGTGTCCCACCACGCCCAAAATTTCTGGGTTTTTAACTAATTCTTGCGCCAGAGATTTGGCAATTATGGGGTGGTTATCATCGTTGGCAATTGCCACTTTTAAAGGCACGCCATTAATCCCGCCAGCCGCATTAATTTCATCTTGCGCTTGGGCAATACCCCGCAACATTTCATTGGCAGAATCGGGAGTAATTCCCAGGGGTACAGCGGCAGCGATCGCATAATATTTCCCATTACCAATCCGCGCATTATTCAAATAAATTAAAGTTTCTGGGTCGGTAATATCCGCACTGCGGACAGATTCAAAAGCCTTGATTGCTTGCTGGTAATCGCCAGTTCTCATGAAATCCGCGCCTTCTTGTTTGGCGGGATTATCCGATCCAAACGCTAAAATTCGGTCGCCGAAGCTAATCCTTTGAGCAGCACTGCTATCAGTTTCGGGAGTAGAAATAATATTGGTTTCCGGGATTTTTGCGGGAGGCTGTACGCTGGTTGTCCAGAAAAAGAAAGCAATCGCAGCAGAAGCGATCGTTCCCCCCGCAAACAACAATTTTCCATGTGGCTGGCGGTGGCGCAGTCTATCAACAGGTGGTGCATCGATCCAAGTAGAATCGACAGTTTGAGAAAGCATTTGCAGCGCCTGTAAAACTTCGGTCGCCGACTGAAAGCGATCGGCAAAATAACAGCGCACCATTTTATCTAAAATAGCCGCAAAGCCGTCGCTGACAGTTGCCCGCTCTCGCCAGATAATTTCAGAAGTATTTTTATCGTAGGGCAGATCGCCAGGATTGATTCCCGTCAAAGCCTTAATTGCGATTGCCCCCAATGCATAAATATCGCTATTAAAGTGAGGTTGACCTGCCAATTGTTCTCTCGGCATATAACCTTGAGTGCCGATAGCTACTGTCATCGCCGTGCGATCGCACATCGCCTCGGTAGGAACATCACTCATCTCATCGGTTATCTGATTTCCAATATCCTTCACCGCCCCAAAATCGATCAAAACTAATTTGCCATCCGAGGCGCGGCGAATCAAATTGCTGGGTTTGATATCGCGGTGAATTACCCCTTCCCCGTGGACAAATTCCAGAATTTTCAGCACATCTTGCAGCAAGTTTATAACATAAGCTTCCGATTGTTTTTGACCAGGCGGTAGTTCAGAGGACAAAGAATGCCCTTCAATCAACTCTTGCACCAAGTAAAATTCTTCATTCTCTTCAAAGTAAGCCAACAATCGGGGAATTTGGTCGTGTTTGCCCAGTCTTTCGAGGGTTTGCCCCTCAGTATGGAAAAGTCGCCGCGCCACGGGCAAAACCGCCGGATTTGGTTTTGCAGGTTTAAATTGCTTCACAACGCATCGGGGATTACCGGGGCGCTGCATATCTTCTGCCACATAAGTTTGGCTGAATCCCCCCGCACCTAAAATTTCGATAACCTTATAGCGTGACCCTAAAATTTGTTCGCTCATGATGTCTTTATTGTGCATCTGTCGGGTATGGGATGTGGGGTGTCGCCGATCGTAAATTTTGCACCATTGGCAGTAAAAAAACTTCGCCCGAAAGGGCGGTTTATGTCAGTGTATCTGTATCAGGACTTACGCAGGACAAGGCCAGAAATCCGGTTTCGACCGTCGTTCGCGAAGCTAGGGGTATGCATATCTCTGGTTGCCAAACCAACTATTTTTCATAGAAACCGGGAACTTGCGCGTAAGTCCTATGTATAAATAAAACAAGTATAAAAATTTTTTTCCCCAGTTTCTATTTTATGAAAATAAATCAACGTCATGCATGGCCTAGTACAGTTGAAGAAGCAATCCCGATTCAGCAGCAACTCGCAGGCGAAGTGATAACCTGTGACCAATTGGGGGCGGTGCAGCATGTGGCTGGGGTGGATGTAGGATTTGAGGAAAATGGCACGATGACGCGGGCGGCGGTGGCGGTGTTAAGTTTTCCCCAATTGGAGTTGAAGGAATATGCCATCGCCAATCGTCCCACCACCTTCCCTTACATCCCCGGATTTCTTTCATTCCGAGAAGTTCCCACCGTCATCGACGCCTTGGAAAAACTCACCCTCACCCCCGATTTAATCTTATGCGACGGTCAAGGCATCGCCCATCCCCGCCGCTTTGGTATTGCCTGCCATTTAGGAGTTTTGATCGATTTTCCCACGATTGGAGTCGCCAAATCATTACTAATTGGCAATCACGAAACGTTACCCGACCCAAGGGGTAGTTGGAAACCTTTAATAGATCAAAGCGAGACAATTGGGGCGATTTTGCGGACTCGCACCGGAGTCAAACCCATTTACATTTCCAGCGGACATCGCATCAGCTTGCCTACTGCTATTGATTATGTGATGCAATGCACGCCCAAATATCGCTTACCAGAAACCACTCGTTGGGCTGATAAAATAGCATCAAAAAGGGGAAAATGGCCTTTAATTCAAACGGTCGAATGAATCAAAATGTCTAAATAATTATCCGAAATCAAGAGATTAGCAGATGAGCTTTCACCCGATGAGCAATTACAGCTAATTTCTTACTTAGTTCAAAGACTTAGAAAGTACGAAATTCAACGCAAACCCCGTCGCAATGTCATGGAATTTGCCGGAGTCGCCCCCAATCTGCTAGGAGGTATGGATGCTCAAGAATACGTGAACCGCATTAGACGGGGTGAGTTTCCAGAACTTGAAATCCAACAAAAGGAATCGGAGAAACAAGAGTGACGATTGCAGATAGCTTACAAGGTGTGAGTCGGCTGTTTTTAGACAGCGCACCCGTTATTTACTTTGTTGAAAGAAACCCTCAATACTTTGACCTGGCTAGAGCATTTTTCGAGCGGATTAACGAAGGAACCCTAATAGGTGTTGCTTCACCCGTGACTTTAGCTGAGTGTTTAGTGCGTCCCTACAGCTTGGGGCAAATAGAATTTAAACGCTATTTCATTGATTTACTTGTATTGCTAGCCAATACCTAGCAATACAAGCGGAGCAAATTCGATCTAGATACAATCTCCAATTACCTGATGCTTTTCAGATTGCTATTGCCTTAGCAGCAAACTGCGAAGCATTTCTAACCAATGATGTAATACTTAGACGGGTGACAGAATTGCGCGTGTTGGTGTTAGATGAATTGCCTGTTACCTAGTGAAAAAAATATTGCGATCGCTACGCAAGCCGACATATTCTTAGCGTCCGTTGTGTTATACTCAAAAAAATCAATTTTTGTTATCCCTCTTAGGGTAGATCGCAGATGCCAGAGCCCCGACTTCTCTAAGAAGTTGGGGCTCTGGCATCTAGCCAGTGGGTGCTTAAGTTTAACTACCCCCACCTGCCACTGCAATAATTTAGTTATAAATTGGACAAGAGAAAAATGAGCGATCTTACCAGTGTTTCCTCGCAAGAAGTAGACTTCAGCAACTGTTACGGTGAAGCCATCCATATTCCCGGTTCGATTCAGCCTCACGGAGTGCTTTTGGTTCTCCTTGAGCCTGAACTTAAAATTATACAGGTTAGTAATAACACCGAGCAATTTTTCGGAATTACCGCTCAATCGTTAATTAACAAAAAGTTAAACGTTATATTTTCTCAATATCAAATCAGAATTCTCAAACATTGCCTTTCGCAAAAGAATCCGGAGATGTTAAATCCTCTGAGATTATCAGTAAAAACACGAGATAATACTTTAGTCTTTGATGGCATTGTCCATCGGAACGACGGTGGATTAATTCTGGAACTCGAACCCGCCTTATCTTCACAAAAAAATTACGATCGGGGGTTTGACTATTTGGTAAAATCCTCGATTTTAAACATCAAGCAAGCTTCCAGCTTACAGGAAGTAGCCGAATTAATTGCTAAAGAAGTCAGAAGCATTACCGGATATGACCGAGTCATGGTCTATCGGTTTGAAGCAGATGACAGTGGAGTGGTAATCGCTGAAGATAAAAAAGAAGAACTGGAACCTTACCTAAATTTACATTATCCAGCTATCGACATTCCGCCGCCAGCCAGAAAACTTTATTACAAAAACTGGCTGCGCTTAATCCCCGATCTGAATTACCAGCCTGTTGAAATTATTCCGGCTAATAACCCGCTGACAAATGCCCCCTTAGATTTAAGTTATTCTATCTTCAGAAGCGTTTCTCATTGCCACGTACAATATTGCAAAAATATGGGAATGTCCGCTTCTATGAGTATTTCTTTAAATCACGAAACAAAATTATGGGGATTAATAGCTTGTCATCATTACTCGCAGAGAAATATTAATTATCAAATCCGCAAATATTGCGAATTGTTGGGACAGATGATGTCGCTTTATATTGTGCAAGCACAAGAAGAAGAATCCAAAGCATATCGAAAAACAGTTTTTGAAGTTAACCAAGGATTGCAACAAGAAATTTATGGAAATTCTCAGAATATCGCTAAGAAATTAGAGCAAAATAGCAGCAGTTTACTCGAGTTAGTCAATGCCACAGGAGCGGTGGTTTACTTGGGGAATAGTCTAAATTTAATTGGTCAAACTCCCCCAAAAAATGCCGTTGTGGATTTGTTGAATTGGCTGAGAACTTCCCAGCGAAAGGAAGTATTTTTTACCAATTCTCTTGCCCAAGTTTATCCCCAAGCCAAAGAATTCAAAGACTCAGCCAGCGGCTTACTCGCGGTTTCTATCTTTATCAATCAGATTTCTTACAACATTCTCTGGTTTAGACCGGAAGTGATTCAAACAGTAAACTGGGGGGGAAATCCCGATAGATCTGTTTTAGTTGAAAATGACGGCAGCTTGCGCCTGTCGCCGCGTACATCCTTTGAATTGTGGAAAGAAACCGTTCGCTTTAAGTCTTTACCTTGGGAACAAGTTGAAATTGATGCTGCAAGGGAACTGAGGAATGCGCTAATGCTCGCGGTGTTAGAATTTTCTCAGTTAGCATTGCAAGAAGCAGCCGAACAAGCAGAAATAGCCAACCGTGCCAAAAGTCAATTTTTGGCAAAAATGAGCCACGAATTGCGTACACCCCTGAACGCTATCCTTGGCTTTAGCCAATTATTAGTGCGGGAAGATAGCTTATCTCCAGAGCAGCTAAAACATTTAGGAATCATCAATCGCAGTGGGGAACACTTGCTAGATTTAATTAACGATGTTTTGGAAATGTCCAAAATTGAAGCAGGCAAGTTAACGCTTAACGAACGCAACTTTGATTTGTATCGACTATTAGATTTAATCCACGAGATGCTGCAACTCAAAGCTAATGGCAAGGGATTGCAATTTATTTTTAACCGGATGCCAGAGGTTCCCCAATATGTAATTTGCGACGATAGTAAATTACGTCAAGTCCTGATTAATTTATTAGAAAACGCCATCAAATTTACACAGCAAGGGAGCGTTAATTTGCGAGTCATGGGCGAGGGAAAAGAATCACCTATGACCAAATTAATTAAGTTTGAAATTGCCGATACGGGTTTGGGAATTGCTGCGGAAGAACTCAACAGTTTATTTGAACCATTCGTGCAAACAGAAACAGGTCGCAATTCGATGCAGGGGACTGGTTTGGGTTTACCGATTAGCCGACAATTTGTGCGGTTAATGGGGGGAGATATTAACGTTAGCAGCAAGGTGGGTGAGGGGACAATTTTTAGGTTTGATATCCGAGTTCACCTCCCTCAAGAAACAGACGTGCAAACAAAAGCAAATTTCAAACGAGTCATTGGTTTAGCACCGAATCAAGAGTGCGATCGCATCCTAGTTGTGGAAGATGTTCCGGAAAATCGCCAACTGATGGTTCAGCTGCTCAAAAAAGTAGGTTTCAAGGTGCGTTCGGCGGTTAACGGATTAGAAGCGATCGCTATCTGGCAAGATTGGGAACCGCATCTGATTTTGATGGATATGCAAATGCCAGTAATGGATGGCTATGAAGCAACTCAACAAATTAAAGCCAACCCTGAAGGTAAAAATACCGCGATTATCGCCTTGACTGCTCACGCTTTCTCGGAAGAACGCTCAGATATTTTAGCAGCAGGGTGCGATGATTTCCTCCCCAAACCCTTCCACGAAGAGATACTGTTTGAAAAAATAGCGGCTCATCTAGGGGTGGAATATATTTATGAACCGGAACATCCAACTCGCTTACCCCAATTATCAGAACAGCCATTGCGACTAAGCAAAAATGACCTCAGCACCATGCCAAAAACCTGGCTGGAAAAACTATATCGTGCGGCAATTACAATGGATGAAAACCTGCTGAGCAATTTGATCGCTCAAATCCCCGCACAGGAGGAAACCCTTGCCAAAACCTTAACCGATTTGGTCGAGAACTTTCGTCTGGATATCATCTCCGACTGCGCTCAAGCCAATTTGGGGGAAAATCATGAATAGAAACCGGGTTTCTTGCTAGATGACCAAGAAGACACACCAGACGCGGGGACACACCAGACGCGGGGAGTTTTTGATCGCAGTCTCCCATTCGACCCGTCCTCTTCAACAGAAACCGGGTTTTTCTGCGTAGTCTTAATATATGAACTCAATTAAAAACCTAAGACAATGAACCAACTAACCTTAGAATGGCAAGAAGCAGGACAAAAACAAACCCAAACAATTAGCGACCAACAGGCGAGTAAAAACCCTGGAACCGTTCGCATTGGTCGCGATCGGGTCCGGTGCGATATTGTATTATCCCATCCCACGGTATCGGGACTGCACATCGAAATTTATTTCAACGCTTGGCAACAGCGGTTTTACCTGCGAAACTTGCGAGAAACAAATCCGCCTTGGGTAGATGGTGAGAGACTCAATGTGCCGGAAGTAGCTTTAAACCAGGGTACAACCATTTATTTGGGAGAAACGCAACTCAAAGTGACTGGGGTTTCTATTGTTGAAAGCAACGTTGCGCCAACGGTTTTAATCTCACCCCACGCACATAGCACTAACCAGGGACAGTTTCCCGCAATACCTCACCGCAATCATGCCACCGTACCGCCTGCGGTTCCCAATGGGGCGAACCAAACCTATGGTTTGCAGTGTCCCAAATGCCAGCGCATTTCCCCCTACGAACGACTCGATATTGGATGTCCTTGGTGCGGCACTTCCCTAGCGGCGGCAGCAAGTGTTTTAATAACTCCCAATCAGGTTAATCAGGGAGTGCCACCACATGAGTCCTAAACCCTCGATTGTTTGCCTCAGATGGGAAGACCCCGCCACGGGAGAACGACACGAACCCTTGCTTTCCGTTCCCGTTGCTTTGGGACGGGATTTTAAAACTATGCCAACGCAGGCAAACAAACGCCGCGTTTCCCAGTTGGTATTAAACAGCAGTGAAGTGTCTCGCTTCCACGCTTTAATTGACGAAGATCGGGGCGGTTTGGTAATAATTGACCAAAACAGCAGTAACGGCATTTTCGTCAACGGTCAACGCCAAAAGCGAATTACAATTTCTAACGGCGATATACTGCAAATTGGCCCCTATCAAATCAGCATTGCATTAGCTGCGAGTATCCAAATTCCCAATATTGGAGAGGACGCGGGGACGGGGAGACTCGGAGACGCGGAGAATTCTTTACTCTCCGCGTCCCCGCCTCCCCGCGTCCCCGCGTCCTCTCCCCTCGCGTCCTCTCCCCTCGCGTCCTCTCCCCTCCCCGCTTCCTCTCAATCTTTCCCCCCATCGGTATTTGAGGCGCAACAAGTTTCTTTGCAAGATTTGCACGCAACGGGGTTACCTGTAGATGAAGCAGATTACGTCGCCGTGGGTGCGGGGTTGGGTAGTTTTGCTTGGGTGGATTTGTTAAGAATTCACGGGGCAAAACCGAGTCAAATTGTGGCGTTGGGATTGTACGAAAAACCTTACGGACATTACCAAAAATTGTGCAGAAATTCCCAAATTTTTCCCCACGAACGGTTGCGTTCTAATTCCGATTCTTGCCCGGATAATATTTGGGGATGGCCTAGTTATGCGCTGCGGGAAGCTTGGCGCGAATTGCTCAAAGGGCAGATTAAAACAGCCTTGGGGTTATTGTGGCAAGTGTTTGCAGAACCGGCATTTGCTCAAACTTATACACCGCGTTCGGGAAATGTATTTGCCGCATTAGACCGGGAAGCAAAGCGGATTAATTGGGAGAAAATGTATCGTTACGGACGAGTGCGGGCGATTCGGAAAACCGATGATGGAAGGTATGCGATCGCCTACTCCCGTTCTACAGCAAACCAACGCGACCATGCCATTATTATCGCCCGCTACGTCCACATCGCCACCGGCTATCCCGCGATTCAATTTTTACCAGATTTACAAGCTTACCGCCAAAAAACCGGCGATTTTAAATCCGTCGTCCATGCCTACGAATACCACGACCACATTTACGAACATTTAGAACGATGCGGCGGTACGGTTCTAATTCGCGGTCGGGGAATCGTCTCTTCTCGCATTCTCCAACGCCTCTACGAAACCCGACAAAAAAACCCGAATATTTTAATCTTGCACTTAATGCGCTTTGCCAAACCCCAAGGCAATAAATTTGGTTGGTCCCAGCGCCAAGTTATCAATCATAACGAATTTCAACCGTTTAATTGGCCTAAAGGCTGTTGGACGGGCGAACAGCGTGCCATCTTAGAAAAAGCTGACCCAGAACAACGCATCCGTCTAACGACAGATTGGGGCGGAACTACCACGGCAGAACGCAAAGATTGGAAGCGGATAATAGATGAAGGATTGAAAGAAGGTTGGTACAAAATTGAATTCGGAGAAGTCGAAAAAGTCGAACGGGAACCGAATGGTCTTGTTACCTACATTCAGACGAAAGACTTTAAAGGACAAACGCGCCTAGAAACCGACTTTATTATCGATTCCACCGGACTCAATGCCAGCGTTCTGGAAACTCCGCTACTCAAAGATATGGTCGAACATTATAACCTTCCCCTCAACGCTTGGAAGCGTTTTCTAGTAGGCAACGATTTTGAAATCGTCGATATGCAAAATCCCGCCCCCGAACCACCGAAAAAAAGATTCGCTTTGTTTCGTCCCAGTCGGAAAGTAGGCCGAATGTATGCCGCTGGTGTGATTACTTTGGGTGGCCCGAATGCAGCGGTTGATAGTTTTTTAGGTTTGCAATATGTGGCTCTAGTTGCAGTTGATAGCCTTGCCGCAAAACGCGCCCCAGGTTTGCACCGATTAAATCCCATTAGTTCTTTGTCACAGTGGTTAAAATGGGCGATGAATCGATTGCCTTAATAATAAAGAAACCGGGTTTCTGTGCAAGCTATCGGGGCACGGCATTCTATAATCTTTGGTGAGAAATCAAAAGTTATCTATGCCGTGCCCCTACTGGGCGGGACACGGCATTCTATAATCTTTAGCTAGAAATCAAAGGTTATCTACGCCGTGTCCCTACAGGGCGGGACACGGCATTCTATAATCTTTAGCTAGAAATCAAAGGTTATCTACGCCGTGTCCCTACAGGGATTGATATCATGTCCGTTGAATTGCCAATAATAAAAAAACCTTACCCCGTTGTTGCGTAGGGACTAAGGCTAAAGAGATATATCGGACAAACAGATAACGTTAATAATGCCGTGTCCCGGCTTCTAATTATGGGTAATCGACCGGACATGATATGATTTGGGTGCGATCGGGGTTTTCAGCGCAAGGAATTTGACAATTGTTTTGTATCTGTGCAGCCGATAAAAAAGTGTAATATCTGAAAAAGATTTAGTTTATATCCGTCGCAAAACTAACTCAATTGGAGGCAATAATGACACCTACTTTGTTTGGTCGCTGGCAAACTCGGTTGTTACTCCTCGCTACAGTAGGAGGACTCGTAACGCTGCCTTTTTATCTAGGATATATTGGCTCTGGTGCAGGTTTAGTTTATTTCTGGGTATTGGGATATGTCGCACTTTTTGGCATTTTCTGGGATGTGGTTTATATT
>NZ_JBHFNP010000116.1:0-45205 GCF_041929235.1 Microseira sp. BLCC-F43 | reverse complement strand
GTTTGTCCATCTGAACAATTGACTCTTGTGGGATGGGCATCCTGTTTGTCCATCTGAACAATTGACTCTTGTGGGATGGGCATCCTGTTTGTCCATCTGAACAATTGACTCTTGTGGGATGGGCATCCTGCCCGTCCATCTGAAAAATAGACTCTTGTGGGATGGGCATCCTGCCCGTCCATCTGAAAAATAGACTCTTGTGGGATGGGCATCCTGCCCGTCCATCTTATCTAATCTGGCGCTGTTATCTTTGACTTTGACCTGCTGCCCTTTGCAATACAGCAAAACTATTAGGACAGTAATTCCGGTATCTTGGCGTAAAACGCGCTATCCTCTCTCTTACTAACACTTCTTGAACTAAGGTTCCATTAGACAATCTTGCATCTGCTACGTAGCGACCAAATCGATCTTGACCTGTAAAAGTTAGTTGCACCCGCATATTTGCTTGCTCAAATATCTGTCTCAATCTATCCCTTGCTCTCAACGCCTGCGGGGTTTGAGAATATCTCAGATCTTCACTATCTACACAAGCAAGACGAACCGTTATTTCATTACCACCCTTGATATTTGCTACTTTGATAGTGTCTCCATCACTAACGCTTTGCACGCGATATTCCCCATCAGCGGGGCGGGGTTCGTTAGCAGTTGCTGAAGGGGCGCAGTTTACCGCAAGTGCAAAGCAACTAACGAGAATAAACAATTTTTTGTCAATTAGCATGTTTTAACCAACCAAGTATTTGCCCTTGCTTGTTAATTATAACAATGCTTCCTAACTATACAGGACTGACGCAGCAACTCCATCTATGGTGGTGGCGGTGCGTTACACTGCGTTAACGCACCCTACATTTAGAAGCTTTGCGTAAGTCCTGTATAGTAGGGCTGTAGATGGCGATCGCACGCACCCAAACACCTGCTTTTAGGGGAACGAGGGATCGTTTTACGGATAATTGTTGGGATTTTGGACAACTAATCCCTCATTTAATGCCGCTACATTCAACTAATTGTCTGCTGAAACAAGCGTCAAAGCGGGTAAAATCGTAAACTCGTAAGCCATATATTTCAGCAAACATCATTGCCGAGTTGATTATATTCTGTGTAACTTCAACAACTTGATAGTCTGCCTGGATGTCAAGTCTAAATTGATGACATGCTGTTGCTGCATCTGTAGCAGCGATACTTCCGCCACGCGATCGCCGTCTAATTGCAGCAACAATTTCAACACTGGTAATTGCTATGATAAATAAATCGTGATTCAAAGCCGGGTCAAATAATCCTAAAATCCAAGCTGAACCAGCTTCATTGACGTAGGGTTTAACCAATGCACTACTGTCTAGGAAGTAGACTGCCATCTAGCGGCGTTCCTCAATAATTGTCTCAGAAACAGACTTACCCTTTACCTGAATTAACCGCCGCTGATTCAGCTTTTCCTGCGACGGTTTCTTAATCTGCCGCACTAAACCAGAAGTTAATAATGCTTGATGAAATGCTACCTGCTTATCCGCATCTTCTTTAACAGCAAGATAATCTTGAATAGCTTGGTTAAGCTGCTGTAACTCTGCTAATTCAAGTGTTTTAAGTTGGTCTAGTATTTGGTTGAGTATTGCTTGTGCCATAAGCATCAACCTTTGCTCAGTTAGGTTCTACTTTCTATTTTACATCAAATCCACCCGCCCCCGCGTGGGATGATGCTATTATCGGTCAGCACAATAATCAAGATTCAAGTAGATATAAGGATATAAATTTTTAAACCATTTATCCCAAACTGTTCTAGCTGACCGACTGCCAATAAATCTATTAACTGTATTTTGCCATTGTCGATCGTTGGCAGGTAATACCATGCCGTAGGCATCGCAAGTTAAAGGTTCTTCAGGGATTAAAGTATAACGATTTAAAGGCAAATTTCCTCGCACTGCTGCGGAAATTAATAATATACCTTCGCTTGCCAAAGCATCAATATTTCCCCGCACTAAAGCTCCAATGCCTGCGCCAAGTCCGCCTGGAGTTTCAAAATAAACTTGTCTTGCTTGTGGATATCGGCGTCGGATAAATTGCTCTGTAGTAGTTCTGCTTAAAACCCCTACACTGATATTCCTCAGGTTGCCCGTCGGGTTAATTCTATCTTTGTTATCTGTCGGAACTAAGAAATGCGTTCCGGTAATAAAAAATGGAGTTGAAAACACAACTCCAGGAATATCACCTCTAATAGAATAAGGCCCGCAGGTGAGATATACCCGATCTTTTTGAACAATTTCAAACCGATTTTCTAGAGTTGCTGGCACGGCAATTTCTAGCTTGACTGGTGCGTTGAGTTGTTGCTGGAGATGTTGCGCCATTGAATTGAGGAAATCGACGCAATAACCCGTTGGTTGACCGTTAGAATCTTGATAACCCCAGGGAGAAGCATTGTTAACAACGCCAACTTTTAAAACGCCCGTTCTTTTAATTTCTTCTAAAATAGGTACGGCGCGACTAGCAATAGGAGCGTTTGCTAATTTGGGGAAAATTGGTAATGGTGGTGTGCCGCCAAAAGCTTGTTCTAGTTGTGTTGGGGTGAGCGAGCGCACGAGATTTACTTTAACAGGTTCTTGACCGATAAATTTAGCATAGCCAGCACTTAAATAAGCTCGATATTCTGCGCGTTCGCCTAAATAAGTTTGCACAAAAGCCAAAGTCAATCCTTTAAGATATCCTTGAGCCAAACTTGGTTTTGGACCAGCAAAAAACTGATTCAAATTGTTCAGCGGCGTGCCATCTCCCGCAGTTGGTTCCGTCGCATCGATAAATGTATGACCGCTATTAACCATTACCGCTAAATATTTTTCTTTGGTGTTCAACCAAAGAAACGGGTGTATTTGTTCGGGTACAATTGGTGTAATAACATCGCCGCTACCTCCGACAATCATAGTAGGAATTTGAATATTACCGATACTTTCCGGACCAAGAATGGTGCTAGCAAACGGACTAACTGCGATCGCGCCTTTAATTCGCCCATCGTATAAGTTATAGTTAAACGCTGGTAAACGATCGGCGAGGCATTGCAAAATTATCGACACATTTAAAGTGGGACGTTCGTTTTGACATTCTTGTCGCAGTCGTTCGTTATTCAATTGGGACCCCGCCATTGCTAACGCTGCATAACCACCTGTAGAATGCCCAAGTAAAACTACCCGTTGTGGATCGATTTTCCCTGCCAGCTCGGAATTTGCTTCTAACCGATCTAAGGTATATTTAATATCCAGGGAGCGGTCGATAAATTCTACCGGGTTAATATCGCTTCTCACCAATCCTTCTAATAAAGCTTGTCTGCGTCTGGCGTTACTGCCAATATGTTCCGGAACTACTACAGCAAACCCGTGGGATGCTATATGTTGTGCCAGATAAACAAACATCTTGCGATCTGCACCCAAACCGTGGGACATCACCACGACGGGGGCTTTTTTCCCTAGTCCTTCAGGTAGGTAAAGATCGACTTCAAAACTACGACCAATTCTCCTACCAAATGCAGATTGACGGTTACGGTTGTTGGTTAAATCGAGAGTGCGTTGGGAAACCTGAAACCTGCCCGGTTGAATAGGATCGGGTAATTTAGAGAAATCTACGGGAGAATCGGCGGCGATTTCTGCTTGCATTTGCTTAGAGATCGCTCCTGACAAAATGCTATTTTTATAATTAGTAAAAGCTGTAATCTCTTGGTTTAATTCAAGCAGCAATTGGGCATTAATCCAAATTCCTTCTGAAGGGAAACGGCGCATTACATCGATTAAACTAAAACCTTCTGGTTCTCGCGCTGCCGCAATTAAAGCCGCCCGCAGCGCGCTAAAACCATTTTGATTTTGTTTAGTTTGAACCACTTGCCCTAGTCGTTTTAGCAGCATTTCTCCTGATGGCGAGTGCGCTATCCGCGACACAGCATTTTGACCCAAATTCAAACGACGGTTTAATAACTCTCGCAATTGAGCTAAAATTTGGGCATTTAATAATTGGGCATAAGATTGCAGTTCGCTATTCACTTCACCTGTTTTGGCAAAGTTTTCTAACGCATCAACCGAAAGCGCAATCTGGAAAGGACCATAAGGGATATAAACTTTTTCTGCACTGATAGCTGGTTTTGGTTTTAACGCCGTTGGCAGGATGGCGATCGCCAAAACCCAGGCAGAGATAAATTTGAGCGAATTCTTTCGCTTTATTGGCGATCTTTTTACTCGCTTGACCAGATAATTACCCCTAAAGCGCTCATCTGAAATCATATCTCGCTGGCAGAATTAAAGGCTGTCATCCACAGGACTTACCTAAAGAAACCGGGTTTCTTGGAAAAATCGTTGAGCAAGGAAACCAAAGATTTACGAAGAAACCCGGTTTCTAGGAGCGTCGCGCGTAAGTCCTGATCCAGTAAACAACAAAATTAGATGGAAAAATGTTAAGAAATATACATTGCCTGCCCTCGCGCCTCCTCATATCATGTCGGTTTGAGTACGCATAGTGAGGAATGACAAGGGAGAAGGGTGAGACGGTGACGGGTCGAGATTTTTATTAAGCGCAATCAGGCGGACATCATATCAATCACTTTTAAGTTTTTAGCAGGTTTTTATTATTGCGTAAATTGACGAGCAATTTACGCAAGCGCCAAACGAATACAATAGCAGCGATCGCAATCCCAATCGATTGTCCGATCCACAAACCAGTCCCGCCCAAACCCAGGGGAAATCCCAGTAAAAACCCACTCGTTAACCCAACTCCCCAAAATGCCGATAAACTCAGCAACATCGGGATGCGAGTATCTTGAAGTCCGTAAAGTGCGCCCTGTGTAGTCTTTTGCAAACTATCCAAAATTTGCGAAATCGCCGCGACGGTAAGCATAGGTTTTGCCAGTGCTACCACGTTAGCATTTGCTGGGTTGTCAATATCCAAATATAAGCCAATAACTTGCTGAGGAAACATCAACAGCGCCATCGTCATCAGCGTCATAAATCCCATCCCAACAAACATACTTACATATCCGGCGCGGGTTGCACCTTGGAGGTTTTGCTGTCCAAACCATTGCCCGACGCGCGCAGTTGTAGCGAAGGACATTCCCAGGGGTATCATGAAGATAACTGCGATCGTTTGAAATACAATTTGGTGCGCCGCCAACACATCGGTTCCCAAAATTCCCATTAGGTAGGTAACAACGGTAAACAGTCCAATTTCTAAAGCAGAAGATATCCCAATCGGCAAACCAATGCGGATTAAATCCCCAATAGTTCGAGGTTTAATTTGATGTAAATATTGAAAAAAGCGAGACTTTCTCAGTTTTTTGTGTCTGAGGATGTAGGCAACAAGCGCCAAAAACATGCCCCAAAGACTGAGAACACTTGCGACTGCAAGTCCGGCAATTCCCATTTGGGGAAATCCCAATTTACCAAAACCCAAAACATAGTTACCCGCGATATTAAATAGCGTACCAGCAATGACAATTGCCATTATCGGGCGCGCTTCTTGCAGCGCCGCCACAACGCCTCTAAGCACAGAAAATGCCAGCGCTGGGAAAAACCCCCAAAGCATAATATCCAAGTAAGTATTTGCCAGAGTTACTGTTGTTGCTGCTTGCCCAACCTGACTCATGATAGTATCCATCTTTCCTATTAGCAGCATCATCGGGATGGTCAAAATCAGCGATAACCACAATCCCTGGCGCGCAATCAAAGCAATTTGATTTGGGCGATTTGCGCCGTAAGCTTCTGCGACGAGTGGGGTAACTCCCATCACAAATCCACTTGCAGTAATTAAAACCGCGCCAAAAGTCAGCGCCGCCAATCCTCCGGCGGCGAGAGTTTCTTGTCCTAACCTACCCATCATCACGCTATCGGCGAATCCGGTGGCGGATTGGGTAACTTGCGCTATCGCTAACGGAATCGCCAGTCTGAGATACTCCCTAATTTCTGTTCTGATCTTCGATTGAGCAACTATTACTGTCATAATTTAGCTGTAGAATGCTACTACAAACCCTGAGAAAATTATTCCTACTTCTGATGCTTTTTATAGCGAAGCATTCAAATATTTAACTAACGCAAATTGCTAGTTAACTCAAGTTGCTAGTTATAAGTTGGTAACTGGTAATTGGTAATAGGTAATAGGTAATTGGATTCATTGGCAGTCTGCTCAGTACAATTACCCATGACCCATTACCTATTACCAGCCCCCAAGGGATGTAACTAGCAACTTGAGTTAGTTAGTCAAATTGGTAATTGGATTAACAGGTTTTTGCCCTCTTGACAATTACCAATTACCCCAATCATAAACCCGGTTTATTCATATATTTTTCGCTGTTCAACTCACGATTTTGAGAGAGAAACCTGTTTTTTTGGCTCGATGTAACTAGCAACTTACGTTATTACGTAGCATTGTTTAAATTGTCACTTAATCACCAAACTTATCTAAAGTTTGACTATTTTTACTTCCTTCTAAAGACATAATCCTAAAAAAATACAAATTTAGGTATATAACTCAAGTTGCAAGTTACATCCAAAGACACTGGTAATGGGTAATCGGTAATAGGTAATTGTCAAGAGTAGACTGCCAATGAATCCAATTACCAATTACACAACTATTAAATATCAAATTGCGTTATATAATAAGATTATGTTGAGAAAATTTAAATCACTCACGCCAGAAACTATTGCCCAAGGCGTAGGGGAACTTACCAGCGGCGATCAAGATTTAGCCCGCATTGTCGATCAATTCGGATATCCGCCGAATTGGCAATGCGAACCGGGATTTATAGGTTTAATAGAAACAATTCTGGGACAACAAGTGTCAGTTGCTTGTGCCAAAACAATCTTTAAGCGATTAACAAGTATAGTCGTACCCCTGACACCAGAAAATTTGCTAACTTATGATGACCAAAAACTGCAAACAGCAGGGTTGAGTCGGCAAAAAATATCATACTGTCGGGCGCTAGCGCAAGCGGTAACAAGCGGAAAACTAGATTTAGATAGATTAGCACTAGAAGACGAAGCAACGATTAGAACCGCATTAAAACAAATCAAAGGAATTGGTGACTGGACTGTAGATACTTACTTGCTGATGTCGCTGCAACGCCCTGATGTTTTTCCCAAAGGAGATTTAGGATTAATTATTGGTTATCAAAAGCTTCTCGGTTTAGCAACCCGCCCCACACCTAAAGAACTCGAAAAGATTGCTGAAAAATGGCGTCCTTGGCGCGCGATTGCTACCCGTCTACTTTGGCACTATTATTTGAACTCCCCAACAAAAATCTAAACCTGCACTTACAATAGCGTCGGGCAAGATCCAATGCCCACCCCACAAGAATTTTAGCTCTCTTGTGGGGTGGGCGTCCCGCCCGCCTCTTGTTCAGTTTCTTTATACTCACCTACTTAATTAGCAGCGACTATTGCCTGCTCCCAAGCGAGTGCAATTTTGCGAAATCCTTCTTGATTGGGATGTACGCCATCGGGAAGATCGTTGAGATTTAGTGAAGAATATAAATCCACGAAAAGAATCGCTTCCCCAGCTTGCTGTCTTTGTTCAACTAACGCCTCAATATTCTGATTGTAGAGCATCACCCGTAGATTTAAAGTCGGTTCGCCAATCGGGGGAATAGATGCGACAAACAGCTGTACTTTGGGTGCAAATTTAAAAATCTCTTCCACCAGTCGATCCAAGCGATCGCGTGCTGTTTCAATGTTATATCCCTGGGCAATATCGTTTGTGCCGATCGTTAACAAAATCATCTCTGGCTGAAATTTCTGCAACCAATTGGGAATTTGCCAGCAAATTTCGTCGATGCGCCACCCGGAATGTCCCTCATGATTTCGACTGGGTAAGGAGTCTGGACCATTGCTGGCAGATCCGACAAACTCAATTGTATATCCTTGTTTTGTCAGGGCATTCCACAATTCGATTCGATATCCACCCGGCACAAAGTAACCGTCTGTAATCGAGTCGCCCAATGGCATAATTTTTAGCGATCGCTCCGGTTTATCTGAGCTTTCAGGAGTCTGATGATTTGCAGTCATTTGAACGCTTGCATCCTAATAATGGCTTCAATCTAGCATTGGTTTCCATTCACCATTATTTATGCGGCAATTCACCGACTATGCAGTTAGTTATTCTGGCGATCTAAACAACAGCAAATTCACTAAACTGCCTGACAAACGGCGAACGAAACCCTAAAACAATATCTGATTTCGGTACTCCTCGATCAACTAACTGTTGAGCGATACCTGCTTCTGTAAAGTCGCGCTGAATCCAGATTTTTTCATCTTTAATATCAATATGGATCGGACAGGCGTAGATCCGTTTCTCGCCATCCCATCCCAAGTATACAAGTAGATAGCGATCGCTTTCTGGAGCAAAAATCAGTTCTGTTTCAGATGGATCGTTTTTTGCTTGCTGTTTTGCATGTTGCTTCAGTAACTCTTTAATTAGCTGCCGATAGTCTAATTTTTCCATTGCTTAATTTCCTCCTGCATCGGAGCGAATACAATCAACCTAACTTGATATGTTTCAATCGCCTGCTGAATAAACTCATCGACAAAGAATTGTTCGTAGGTGTCTTCTGGAACGGCTAAATATAAAACTCGATCTGGTTCTAGTTTACTTAATGCAAGTCGATAATTTAAAAACTGACCTAGCGCTAAATGAAACTCGTTAATCGCTGACAACCCTAAAAAACTTTTGATTTCTACGGCTATTTTCTGTCCACTTCGATCCGCAGCCAGTAACCTTTCTGCCCCTAAGTCAACATACATTCCAATCTGACGTGAAGCCTTAATATACAGCGGATTGTCGGTAACTACCCATCAGTCCTTTTCCAAAGCTAACCGAACAGCATCATGAAAAATATCCTTTGCAGACACAAGCCGAATTTAAACTCCTCTAGATCGATTGTAGCGATCGCACGACCCACCCACCAGGATTTAATTTATCATTAAAATTATTAAGAAATGTAAACTAAGCGGCTATGTCAAACAGCAAGGTCAAATCGCGTGTAGTCGTTATTGGGGCGGGGATTGGTGGCTTGACGGCGGGGGCGCTGCTTGCCCATCGCGGCTACGAAGTTTTAATCTTAGACCAAGCCTTGGTGCCGGGTGGATGCGCTTCGACGTTTAAACGCAAGGGATTTACCTTTGATGTCGGTGCTACCCAAGTCGCGGGACTAGAACCGGGTGGGATTCACCACCGCATTTTTTCAGAATTAGAAATAGATATACCCGCCGCGACGCCTTGCGACCCCGCTTGTGCTGTCTTCCTACCCGGTGAAACAGAACCAATCAATGTCTGGCGCGATGGGGAGAAGTGGAAAGCAGAACGCCAGCGACAGTTTCCCGGAAGCGAGCCATTTTGGCAGTTATTGGCTAATTTATTTCAATATAGTTGGGCTTTTCAATCTCGCGACCCTGTTTTACCGCCGCGCAATCTCTGGGATTTATGGCAGTTAGTTAAAGCTGTCCGTCCGGATACGACGTTAACGCTACCTTTTACATTTTTAACCGTAGGGGATGGGTTGCGCTTGTATGGATTGGGAGATAATCAACGCCTGAGAACGTTTTTAGATTTACAGTTAAAGCTTTATTCCCAAGTAAATGCCCAAGAAACCGCATTACTCTACGCCGCGACAGCTTTGGGTGTTTCCCAGTCACCCCAGGGGTTGTATCACCTCAAGGGGAGTATGCAGGTGTTGAGCGATCGCCTAGTACAATCCCTCGAACGCGATGGTGGTACACTCCTCATGCGCCACACCGTCGAAGCTATTTACACCCAAAACGACAAAGCTACGGGTGTCCGCATCCGCAATCAAAAAACCGGAGAAGTTTGGACAGAACCCGCCGACCATGTTGTAGCAAATGTCACAGTGCAAAATCTGGTGCAGTTGTGGGAAGGGAAAGAGAATGAACCGCAGAGGCGCAGAGGACGCAGAGAAAGAGAAGAGGAGGGAAGTAGAAGAATCTTTGGGGGTTATCGTCGTCGGGTGGAAAAATTACCGCCTGCTAGTGGTGCTTTTGTGGTGTATTTGGGAGTCGATGAGAGTGCGATTCCGTCTGGATGTCCGCCTCACCTGCAATTTCTTTATGACTACGATGGTCCGATAGGGGAAAATAACTCGCTGTTTGTTTCGGTTAGCCATCCTGGAGATGGTCGCGCCCCTGAAGGGAAAGCAACGATTACCGCGTCTTCGTTTACGGATACGCAGATTTGGTCGCAATGTGCGGATTATGACAAATTGAAGCGTGAATTTACGGAAGAAGCCCTCGCGCGTCTCTGCCAATATTTCCACCTCACCCCAGAAACCATCATTCACGTAGAAGCTGCTACCCCGCGCACGTTTGCCCGGTATACTGCCCGCGACCAAGGTATTGTAGGAGGGATTGGTCAGCGAGTTGCTACTTTTGGTCCATTTGGATTTGCCAATCGCACCCCCATCAAGGACTTGTGGTTAGTAGGAGACTCCACCCACCCCGGTGAAGGTACAGCTGGCGTTTCGTACTCAGCATTAACCGTTGTTCGCCAAATCGAAAATTGGTAATTGGTAATTGGTAATTGGTAATTGGTAATTGGATTAACAGGCTTTTGCCCTCAGTACAATTACCCATTACCCATTACCCATTACCCCTATTGAGAATTTCCCTCACCCGATCCAGAAACCTGTTCTTGAGACGGTACAACAGATTGGGAATCAGAGCTAGTCTGGGAGGAATTTAGCGTATTTTGCCAGTTTTGCAGTTGCGCTCTAGCGTCAGAATAAGCACTCGTACCAGACGGGATTTGTGCCGCAATATTCATCGCACCCTGTAAATCGTAAGCCGCTCGGTCTTGTGCCATGCTCAGCAATTGATAGCTCCATTGATTGATTGCTTCGCGCACTTCTGCTCGTAAAGCGCTAGATCTGGGGACTTGTTGTGCCTGTCTAATTGCTGCTAATAAAGATTCTGGCGTTGACTGAGTCGCTAATCGATTTGCCTCCTGCCAACTTTGTTGGGCGCGAATTTGTCCACTCCACTCAGAGATAGAAGCTTGGGCGTCGATAGAAAGCGCCCGTCCGGGTTGAATTTGTTGCGCCATCGCAATCGCTTCGGAAAGATTGCCCGCCCGCGCCAGTTCCCGCGCTTGTTCGAGATAGGGTTGGTCTTGAAGGCGCTGTATCTGACCGATCCACTGCCCCATCTTGTTCTGAGCTTCTTGATAGAGCGATCGCCCTTTAGCAATCTTACTGACTTCGTACACAGCAGCTTGCAGGGAAGTTTCATCCCCGATCGCCGCTAATTGTTCGGCTCGCTCCAAGAAAGGACGATCTTCCATCGTCTGGATTTGATTTTGCCAGCGACCAATTTCGGTTTTGGCTTCAACAGCGCGAGGATTGTTCGCCGGGACGAGTTGCGCTTGCGCGATCGCCGCCGTTAAATCGTTTACAGTTCCCAATCCAGCCAGTTGGCGAGCTTTTTCTAACCTTGCGATGTCTTCAAGTTCTCGCTGCCAAAACTTGACTAAGTCCTGGGCTTTTTGGTATTGCGGTCTATCCGAGCTAATTTTTTGAGCTTGAGCGATCGCTGCTTCCACACTGGCGGAATTGCCTTCTTTAGCGATCGACCTGGCTTGAGTCAAGTTAACAAAATCTTCTACTTCAGCCTGCATCTTAGCTTCAGCAGGGATTTTGCGGGCTAGCTCGATCGCTTTTTCCAGTTGCTGCTGTTCTACCCTCGCTTCAGCCAGTTCGAGCATTTTCCGCGCGATTTCGGGGATAAATTTTTGTCCTGCTTGGTAAATGTAGCTCTTGGAATCGATGGACTGTACGATTTTGTGAGCTTGCTCTAGATTCGATTCCCCGCCACGCCGCGTCAGACTTCTGGCTTGGGCTAATTTCTCGGTATCTTCCCGCGAGGCTTGAATAATCTGGGAAAGTTCATCAAACTTAGTACTTTGCCAGTAGGCATTGCCGACAGTTTGCAAGCGTGCAGCTACCTGAAACGCAAGCACCCAATTGGAGTTACGCAGCTGCTCTTCAGAAGCGCGATAAATCTTTTCTGCCTTCGACCAAACAGATTGCCAGCGTTCCATTCGCTGTTTAACTATGGTGTAAGCCGGAACATCGCTGGGAATTTTTTTAGCCGTAGCCATCGCCTCGTCCATCTTGCCAGCGTGGAACGATCTGTCAGCTAACTTGAGAATATCTTCCGACCACTCTTCGGTTTGGCGGTTAATTTGCTCGCGCAGGGGGTGGTCATCGGGTAGACTTCGCACCAGAGCGATCGCTTCGAGCAAATCCTTCACCGTCTGCTTATTAGCTGCCAGCTCAGCGCAGTACAGACGCACCGACGCACTAGCCGTAGGCCAAAACATAGAAGGACAATTCGGCATTGCTGGCAGCTTCAGCAGCAGCCCCACAGCGATGAAACCCATTCCCCCCGTAGTTACCGTTGCCACCAACGCCCAAAATTGCCAGCTGGTGTACAGCCCTTTCAGCCTTGGCGGCGGATTGAGTATCCAAGCCAATAACATCCGAGATACCTTAGAGCGTTGCGACTCTTTGTTTGCTGGCGGTGTCTCACTGGCGAGTTCTGCTGCTGGCACTTCCGACTCGCTTACCCCTGAAGCGCCGGAATGCGCAACCGCAGGGGTTCCTGGACTCAGTGGCGGACTCTTAAAGCGGCTTGGCTGTCCCAGTTGCGAAGCTTTAGCAGCAGACCATTGGTCTGGATTTCCCCTTTCTCTCATAGCTCACACCAAAATAATCGTGCCTTGGATCTGGTTGGCTCGAACAAGCAGTTAAGAGCGATCCTACCCCTCCAAGTCGGAAAAATCTAGATCTTGTTGATTATACCTGCGGATTTCAAGATTCGGCGCGCAAATCTAAAATTAGATCTCGCAGTTGGTCGCTGCTGGCTCGATAAACTTCCCCACAAAAGTGGCAAGTTGCCTCAGCCCCATTATCTTTGGCGATCATGTCTTCGAGTTCTGCTTCCCCTAACATTGTCAGCGCGCCCAGAACCCGATCCATCGAACAGCCGCAGTGAAAGCGTAGCATCTGTCTTTCTGGCAGGATAGCTAAACCCATGTCCCCCAGCAACAGCTCAAACATCTCTGGCAATGTTTTGCCTGCCTGCAACAAAGGCGTAAATCCCCTCAAACCCGCCACCCGCGATTCTAATTTTTCCACCAGCGCTTCGTCTCGTGCCGCCTTGGGCAAAACTTGTATGAGAATGCCTCCTGCCGCAGAAACTCCGCTGGCGTCTACGAACACGCCCACAACTAACGCCGAAGGGGTTTGCTCTGACGTTGCCAGATAATGGGCGATATCATCCCCAATTTCACCCGAAACCAGTTCTACGGTACTCGAGTAGGGGTAGCCATATCCCACATCCCGCACGACGTAGAGGTAGCCATCCGCACCCACTGCGCCACCCACATCTAATTTGCCTTTACGATTGGGTGGCAGTTCGACCTTGGGGTGATCTACATATCCTCGTACCGTACCGTCATATCCAGCATCGACTAAAATCCCGCCCATCGGGCCGTTTCCTTTAACGCGAATATTCACTCGCGCTTCGGTTCGCTTCATACTCGAAGCCAGCAACAGCCCAGATGTCATGGTACGACCCAACGCCGCCGTTGCCACGTAGGAAAGTTCGTGACGCCGTCTAGCTTCGTCGGTGAGGCGCGTTGCGATCGCACCAACCGCACGAATTCCACCATCAGCCGCTGTGGCGCGAATTAACTGATCCGCCATGCAAATCCTTACATTTCTTAAAATTCGCCTTAACTTATTGTGACATTCTCAACGGGGAGTGGGAGCAACCGACCAGATGATAGCAGGGGAGCAGGGGAGCAGGGGAGCAGGGGAGATGGGGAGATGGGGAGAATATAGATTCAAATTCCCCTGGAGCCCCTCTGCACCAGGGCCCCTCTGCACCAGGGCCCCTGGTGCCCCTCTGCACACCTGCCCTATGGCCTATAATTTGAAACATGCTAGGTATTTTTCAACAAAGCAAACTGCGAATTGAAGTAGAAGCAGGAGAAGCCGCGATCGCGGATAGTCTGAGCCGTCCTGCTCAACTGCAAGAGTGGTTGTTATTGGGACGCTTTGACACCGAGTTACCCCAAGAAATCCACCCAGGTCTAACATTCACCACCTGGGTTGGTCCTGTGGCGATTCAACACCAAGTAGAGGTAGCCCAGTCCAACTGCTTGCGCCTGTTATTGAGCGGCGGCATCGACGGTTTTCACGAATGGTACTGGGGAGAAGGTTGGGTGCAGTCTCGCCTAGAGGGCGTGTCGCTGCTGCCGCTTTCCTTGGGTCAAACCCTCAGTTTGTTGCGCCTGAAGGAATTTTTAGCAGCGAAAGCGACTAGCAGCGATTAACCAACTCGACCCAATTCCCCATCCCTCTTATAGGGTGGGGATGATTGCCGGACAACTACTCAAAGACCCACAAGAGGTGTCCGAGTAGTTGTCCATCTCTGGGTTTGGTAATCTGTCAATCCAGTATTCAACCAAGTGAGTCATAGTCTTTTCTTGGCTGGCTGCATATAGCCTTAGTTTATTCAGTCTTCGATCGGATATACGTAAATTCAATCCTTTTTTAGTCATAGCCATCTACACAATATCTACATACCTGATATTATCCCTCTTCTGTCACTTTCCGAGTATTATGAATAAAAGAATCAAAAGATAAAACTATACAAGGTAGGTAGATCAATGGATGTAGAATTACAAATCCTGAAGCATTTGGCAAGAGATGCTCAACCAACAGTTGGAATCATAGATGAATATTGTGCCGAGTCTAAAAACATATTTAAACAAGTCAGAAATTCTGAGTGATTCAAATATTTACATTTGGGAATATTTTTACATATAAAAATAAAATAATTGCCAGAAATTGCGAAAGTAGTAAGTATAAAATCTGCCCAGTCATTACATCATTTTTTTTGAGCAAATTCAGAGCGATTGGTAGATCAAGTAAGAAGCAGAAGATTAAATAAAATCAAGAGAGTATTAGATGGAAATGCAATTACCGTAGTAATAGATGAAACAGGAGAAAGGAAAAAAGGTAAAAAGACTGATTATGTAGCCAGACAATATCTAGGGAGTGTGGTAAAAGTAGATAATGGCATAGTGTCAGTCAATGCTTATGGAGTTTATGCTAATATATAATTGTAAAAGTATTCAAACCTAAAGGGACGCTAAAATCAGAAGAAAAATCTAAAAATAAAATAGATTTAGCTTGATAAATTATTACACAAATAATTGATGAATGCTTCAAGATTGAAATTTTTTTACTGGCTGATAGTTGATCTGGTGAAACTAGCCAATTTATTATTGGCAAATTAGCTGAAGATAATTTACCTGATGTTGTAGCAATTATAAGTAATCATGCAGTCGGGTTGCCATCTAATCAGAGGGTTAGGGCGAATAAGTGGTGTAAATTGGAAAGAACATTTAGTAATCAAAAATCAGAAACCAGATACATTCGGGAAGTAATTTATGGTAAAAAAAGAGCCATAACTTACTGGGAAATAACTACTGTTCCAGAAACAATGCCTGAGAATTATACAACATTTGTCATGACAAATATCAAAGGTAAGCTGAAGAAGACTTTAGGCGAGATATATGGATTAAGAACATGGGTAGAATATGGTTTTCGCCAGTGTAAACAGGAATTAGGTTGGACAGATTATCGGGTTACTAATTTCAAGCATATTGAGAGATGGTGGTCAATAATTTTCTGTGTTTACACAATGATTAGTTTAAATTATCAAGCTTTTTTATCCTTAAATCAATCTCGTCAAACTGAACCTGATGTCCCAGGAAGTAATTCGTTTGATTTTTATAATCATAAACAATGGAATCATGAAAGCGGCTGGAAGAATGCTCTAAATAATCTTCGCTTAATTGTCCAACCGCTCTTACTATTTTGGTCGATTTATCCCTGGATAGATATTTTTACCAATTCCGATTTATTACTTGGATTCAATCACCTCATTAGTGCAATGAATGGATTTAAACCTTTTTATTATTATGGATAATTTAGTTGATTTACTACTTGCTTAATTCGGAAAGTGACAGAAGAGGGATAACTGCCTTGGGAACCTCGGCGGCTGCCTGTGGACGCTGTGTAAGACCATCATCGAGTGCGTGTCTCGAACTCAAACAGGACTGACGCAGGCGGAGCCAAAAACAAAGGTGATGCGTCAATCTCGCTGCTGCAAACCCACGATTTTTCGGATCGCCCTTTGTTTTTTTGCGTAAGTCCTGTCAAAGAGATAGGAGTGCCTAACGTGGCAACGGCGGATGAAGCGGGAAACTCCTGTGACGAATAAGACCGTCCCTGGATTGAGTTGATGTTGGAAGCCCCAACAAGAGCGCAGCAGGTTGGGGTACTTCACAAGCATTTATTTCTGCTTGACGACCAAGACCGAACAGGGGGCTTCTTCCACGACTTGACCGCTAACAGACCCCTGTAAAATCCGATTTAGACCAGTTAAACCGCGACTGCCGATGAGGATGAGGTCGGCAGCGTGGATATTAGCCAGTCGAACAATTTCTGCCGCCACGTCGCCGCTGACAATCTCTATCTGACTGGCACAAGGTAAGCTGGCTTGGTAAGCTTGCAACTGCTTTTCTAAATGAAAGTAGGGAATTTCTTCAGAACGGTTGTGGGGTCGGTCAGCCGCCCATTCTCCGCCCACCTCTGACGGGGGAATGACATGAGCGAGGATAACTTTCGTCGCCGCTGGCAATTGGATTGCGTCGAGGGTTTGAACCACTATGTCTGCTTGCTCGGAAGCATCTAGAGCCACCAGTATTGTCTTGAACACAGATAAGGTCTCCTGAGTTTTGACCGTGAGGGGAATAAGGGACTAGGCACCAGGGAAGAACATACACTAAACCCCAGATCCTAGTCCAAGCTCCGCTGCTTTTCCTAACACTTACTATCTATTACCTAATCTGCGTCATCTTGTTTTTAGTTAAGGTTCTGGGTTCGGATTACCTTTAGTCCGCAGTCGTACCGAGTCGGCGTGGGAGGGCAGTCCTTCAGCACGGGCTAGCACGTCGATGGCGCTGGCAACTTTTCCCAGTGCGGTCGGCGAGTATTGGATCAAGCTGGAGTGTTTCATAAAGGTTTCTACCCCCAGGGCAGACGCGTAACGAGCAGCGCCAGAGGTGGGTAGAGTGTGGTTAGGACCGGCTAGATAATCGCCTACGGCTTCGGGGGTCGAGTATCCCAAGAAAATAGCTCCAGCATGGCGAATTTGGTCAAGCATTGCCCAGGGGTCGGCAACTTCCAGTTCTAGGTGTTCGGGGGCAAATTCGTTCGAGAGTTCGGCAGCCGCCTGGAGGGATTCAACGACTACAATCAGACCGTAGTTCGCGATCGCTTTCTCGGTCAAGGTACGGCGCGGATGATCTGCTAGCTGTAGTTCCACTTCAGCATGGACTTTCTTGGCTAACACCCCATCCGTGGTTACCAAAATCGCCGCCGCCATCGGGTCGTGTTCCGCTTGCGCCAGCAAATCTGTCGCCACGTATACGGGGTTAGCTGTTGCATCGGCAATTACCAGCACCTCGGATGGACCTGCCAACGAGTCAATCCCGACTGTGCCGTAAACCAGTTTTTTGGCGAGGGTGACGTAGATATTTCCAGGCCCGGTGATCACATCTACCTTAGGGATGGTTTCCGTGCCGTAGGCCAACGCCGCGATCGCTTGCGCCCCTCCCACGCGGTAAATTTCAGCAATGCCGCATTCCTGCGCCGCCACCAGCACGGCTGGGTTAATCGGGGGTACGGCGTGCTTGAGAGCATCGCCGGACAAGCCTGCGGGCGCGGGTGGGGTGACCATGACGATGCGGGGTACACCTGCCACTAGGGCTGGAATCGCGTTCATCAATACCGTACTGGGGTAGGCGGCGCGACCCCCGGGAATGTATAATCCAGCTCGGTCTACTGGCGTGTAGCGTTTCCCCAACACTACCTCGTCGTCCTGAAACTGAACCCAGGATTTGGGCAAGCGCTGGCGGTGAAACGCTTCTATCTGACGAAGCGCTAACCGAATTGCAGCCAGTAAATCCGAAGATACCTGTTGATATGCGGCATCCAATTCCGAGCCGCTTACCCGCAGTTGTTCGGGAGCCAGCGTTTGTTGGTCAAATTCTGCTGTATAATGCAACACGGCTCGGTCACCTTGGCGCTTAACCGCCTGTAAGACTTCCCGAACCGTTGCTTCTTTGTGAACGATCAGTTCGTCGTGAGTGCGATCGCGGATTCGACGCAATTCCGCCTCTGCCTCAGTTCGCTGAGTGATAATTCGCAGCATGGAGTTAGCAATGCCAATAGCGGGGTATTGGGTAGTAGGTAGTGAGTCAGGGCGGGGGGTTAAGGGTAGTGGGTTTATATGTCTACCACCTACTACCGCTTGCCCACTACCTAACCCCTACTCGTTTTTATAGCTTAACCTGGATTTCTGTCGGGATCGCTATACTGGTGACATAGATGCTATATTAGTTTTTCCAGGATTTTGAAGGTTAGTTCAAGTAGATAGAGTTGCTTCGGGTTTAAGCAGTGGCAAATACTAAGTCTGCAATCAAGCGCGTAAAAATTGCCGAACGCAATCGGTTGCGTAACAAAGCGTACAAGTCAGCGGTCAAAACGCTGATGAAGAAATACTTTGTGGCAGTAGAATCATACGGGGCAAGTCCAACCCCAGAATTGCTACAAGAAGTGCAGCAGCACATGGCTGCTGCTTACAGCAAAATCGATCGGGCAGTCAAGCGAGGCGTGCTGCATCCCAATAACGGGGCGCGGAAAAAATCTCGCTTGGCGGCGGCACTCAAACGCCAAAAAGAAAAATCAGCTGCGGCTTTAGCTGCGTAGGGTGCGTTACGCTATCGCTAACGCACCAGGTTAGCGATGTTCGTTCGTCGTTAGTCCTTGGATGATGGGGGAGGGGCAATCCAACCCCAGCCAAAACCTGTAACTCATAACCCGCTATGCAGTTGATCGACAGCCACGTACACATCAATTTTGATGTGTTTCAGTCCGATTTGGATGAAGTAAGGCAGCGGTGGCGCGAGGCGGGTGTGACTTATTTAGTCCATTCCTGCGTCGAACCTGCGGAATTTGGCAGCATCGCTGCGCTCGCCAAGCAGTTTCCGGAAGTGTTTTTTGCGGTTGGCTTGCATCCTTTAGATGCCGACAAGTGGAGTGAAGCTGCGGTTGAGGAAATTTTATCTTTGGCCGAATGCGACCCCAAAGTCGTAGCTATCGGCGAAACAGGACTGGACTTTTACAAAGCCAACAACCAAACAATCCAAGAAACGGCATTTATCGCCCAGCTGGATATAGCCCGAAAACTGGATTTGCCAGTAATAATCCACTGCCGCGACGCAGCAGTGCGAATGCGGGAGATCTTGCGCCAACAATGGCAGCAAAAGGGAGCCGTGCGGGGAGTCATGCACTGCTGGGGAGGCAACCCCCAGGAAACGCAATGGTTCCTCGACTTGGGTTTTTATATCAGCTTTAGCGGCATCGTCACCTTCAAAAACGCCACCCAGATACAGGAATCAGCTCGCATGGTTCCTTTAGAGCGTTTGTTAGTCGAGACGGACTGTCCGTTTTTAGCCCCCGTTCCCAAACGCGGCAAGCGCAACGAACCCGCTTACGTGCGCTACGTAGCCGAAGCAGTAGCACGCCTGCGGGGTGTTTCCCTTCCAGAATTGGCTCGCCAAACTACTGAGAATGCTAGTAAACTTTTTGCCCTGTCAGTACCATTGGAGTGCTGAGTGCTACAGTAATACAGAGGAAAACAGCTCCAGTTCCGGGAAGAAATTACCAATTTCAGACTCGGAACTAAAAACTTTGGCAATAAAGCCCCACGAGTGAGTCAACGATTGACAGCTTGCGCCATAATGTTTAAAGGTGAAACTGCTATCAATACAAGAGTTCGCTCGATTGGGACAACCACCAAAACGCCACAATTTACCGCCACTGCACCACAACCTGTGGAACTCAACATGCACGCCAACTGGCTCTGGAATTTGGAAAAAGGGGCGTATGGTTGTACGCCCGGTTCGTTTAACTTATTCAAATACAGATACAGCCGAAAGGAAACGTTAAAAACCAGAGTTTCCCCATAAATTCCATTGCTAACGACCGATAAGGGGAAAATTATCCCCTCTAGGGCAAGTTGCTAAAACGTCACGCCCCAGGGAGGGACGACAAACAAAAGCGTAGGTAAGATGACTCACCCTAGCCTACACAAGCGCAGGCACTACGGTTAAAATTGCTCGATTGTTTAGAACATAGCATCCCAAAGAAGCTCCCCGCAATCTATAAAAGCAACAGGAGACCCATGACCAATCTGACTGTAACCGAACTAGCTGTGACGCTACCAGACCTCGTAGAGATTCAGCGGGCAAGCTTTCGCTGGTTCCTGGAAGAGGGACTGATAGAAGAACTCAACAGCTTTTCGCCGATTACCGACTACACGGGTAAGCTAGAGTTGCACTTCATGGGCAAAGACTACAAACTCAAGCGGCCCAAGTACGATGTGGATGAAGCCAAGCGCCGCGATAGCACCTATGCCGTGCAGATGTACGTTCCCACCCGGTTGATTAACAAAGAAACCGGGGAAATTAAAGAACAAGAAGTCTTTATCGGCGACCTGCCGTTGATGACCGACCGGGGTACGTTTATTATCAACGGCGCCGAGCGGGTAATCGTCAACCAAATCGTCCGGAGTCCGGGGGTTTACTATAAATCCGAAGTGGATAAGAACGGACGCCGTACCTACAGCGCATCGCTGATTCCCAATCGGGGGGCGTGGCTGAAGTTTGAAACCGATAAAAACGACTTGGTGTGGGTGCGAATCGACAAAACCCGCAAGCTGTCGGCGCAGGTGCTGCTGAAGGCGCTGGGGCTGAGTGATAATGAAATTTTTGACGCCCTCAGACATCCAGAATATTTCCAAAAAACCCTGGAAAAAGAAGGCAATCCCAGCGAAGAAGAAGCGCTGATGGAACTGTACCGCAAGCTGCGCCCAGGGGAACCGCCGACGGTGTCTGGCGGGCAACAGTTGCTGGAGTCGCGCTTTTTTGACGCGAAACGGTACGATCTGGGTCGGGTGGGTCGCTATAAGCTGAATCGGAAGCTGCGCCTGACGATTCAAGATACGACGCGGGTGCTGACGGCGCAAGATATTCTGGCGGCGATTGATTATTTGATTAATCTCGAGTTTGATATCGGCAATACGGACGATATCGACCACTTGGGTAACCGGCGGGTACGCAGCGTGGGCGAGTTGCTGCAAAACCAGGTGCGGGTGGGCTTAAACCGCTTGGAGCGGATTATTCGGGAGCGGATGACGGTCTCCGATGCTGAATCTTTGACCCCGGCGAGTTTGGTGAACCCGAAGCCTTTGGTGGCGGCGATTAAGGAATTTTTTGGCTCGTCCCAGTTGTCCCAATTTATGGATCAGACCAATCCGCTGGCGGAGTTGACTCACAAGCGCCGGTTGTCTGCGCTAGGTCCAGGAGGTCTGACGCGGGAACGGGCGGGGTTTGCGGTGCGGGATATTCACCCGTCCCACTACGGGCGGATTTGTCCGATTGAAACGCCGGAAGGACCGAATGCGGGGTTGATTAGTTCGTTGGCGACCCATGCGCGGGTGAATATGTATGGTTTTTTGGAAACGCCGTTCTGGCGGGTGGAAAATGCCCGCGTGCGGCGGGACCTGCCGCCGTTATATATGACGGCAGATGAGGAGGACGATAAGCGGGTGGCGCCGGGGGATATTCCGATCGACGAAAACGCGATGATTATGGAAGAAACCGTCCCGGTGCGCTATCGGCAAGACTTCACCACCACGACAAAAGACCAGGTGGATTTTGTGGCGGTGTCGCCGGTGCAGATTATTTCGGTGGCGACTTCGCTCATTCCATTTTTGGAACATGACGATGCTAACCGAGCGCTGATGGGGTCGAACATGCAGCGGCAAGCTGTGCCGTTGCTGAAGCCGACGCGCCCCCTGGTGGGGACGGGTTTGGAAGCCCAGGCAGCGCGGGATTCGGGGATGGTGATCGTATCCAAGCAGAACGGGATTGTCAGCTATGTGGATGCGGAACGGATTCGCGTCAAAACTCTCAAAGGGGATGAGATAGAAGCGGAAGTCGATGAAGAAGCTTTTGTCTCTGCTACTGGAGTTGCCCCTACTGCTGACGAAATTGAATACCAGTTGCAGAAGTACCAGCGCTCCAACCAAGATACTTGTCTGAATCAGCGGCCTTTGGTCAAGATAGGCGATCGCGTAGTCGCAGGACAAGTTTTAGCGGATGGTTCGGCAACGGAAGGCGGCGAAATCGCGTTGGGGAACAATATCATAGTCGCGTACATGCCCTGGGAAGGCTACAACTACGAGGACGCCATCCTGATCAGCGAGCGCCTGGTTTACAACGATGTGTACACCAGCATCCACATCGAGAAGTATGAAATCGAAGCGCGGCAAACTAAGTTAGGACCGGAAGAAATTACGCGGGAAATTCCCAACGTCGGGGAAGATGCCCTCAGACAACTCGATGAAACCGGGATTATCCGCAAGGGTGCTTGGGTGGAATCTGGGGATATTCTGGTGGGCAAGGTGACGCCCAAGGGCGAATCAGATCAACCGCCAGAAGAAAAACTCCTGCGAGCCATTTTCGGTGAAAAAGCGCGGGACGTGCGGGATAACTCCCTGCGCGTACCCAACGGGGAAAAAGGGCGCGTGGTAGACGTGCGGGTGTTTACCCGCGAACAAGGGGACGAACTGCCCCCCGGCGCCAATATGGTGGTGCGGGTGTATGTCGCCCAGAAGCGCAAAATCCAAGTCGGGGACAAGATGGCAGGACGGCACGGGAATAAAGGGATTATTTCCCGGATTCTGCCGATTGAAGATATGCCCTATTTGCCCGATGGCACTGCGGTGGATATCGTGCTGAACCCGTTGGGAGTGCCGTCGCGGATGAACGTGGGTCAAGTGTTTGAGTGCTTGCTGGGTTGGGCTGGCAGGTCTTTGGGAGTGCGGTATAAAATCGTACCCTTTGACGAACGGTACGGGGCAGAAGCGTCGCGGATGACGGTTCACGGCAAGCTGATGCAAGCGCGGGAGCAGACCAACCAACCTTGGTTATTTAACCCGGATAATGCGGGGAAAATCCAAGTGTTTGATGGGCGGACTGGGGAACCGTTTGACCGCTCCGTGACGGTGGGTGTGGCTTATATGCTGAAGCTGGTTCACTTGGTGGATGACAAGATCCACGCGCGTTCGACTGGTCCGTATTCTTTGGTTACCCAGCAGCCTTTGGGCGGTAAGGCGCAACAAGGCGGTCAGCGGTTCGGAGAAATGGAAGTATGGGCGCTGGAAGCGTTTGGGGCGGCTTATACGTTGCAGGAATTGCTGACAGTGAAGTCGGACGATATGCAGGGGCGGAATGAAGCGCTGAATGCGATCGTCAAAGGCAAGGCAATTCCCCGTCCTGGAACGCCTGAGTCGTTCAAGGTGCTGATGCGCGAGTTGCAATCCTTGGGATTAGATATTGCCGTTCACAAAGTGGAAACGTTAGAAGATGGTAGCAGCCGCGATGTGGAGGTGGATCTAATGGCAGATCTGTCGAACCGCCGCACTCCGAGCAAACCCACCTATGAATCCCTCACAAGAGAGGATTTGGAAGAAGAAGAAATCTAATTGGCTAATAGCTAATCGCTAATGGCTAATGGTAAAAACAATTAGCAATTAGCGATTGGCAATTAGCCAATTAGCAATTAGCAATTACCAATTACCAATTACCAATATCGCAATGGCAAAGCTAGAACAAAGATTTGACTACGTTAAAATTGGCATTGCTTCTCCGGAGCGGATTCGCCAGTGGGGCGAAAGAACGCTACCAAACGGTCAAGTGGTTGGGGAAGTAACTAAGCCAGAAACGATTAATTACCGCACCCTAAAACCGGAAATGGATGGCTTGTTTTGCGAGCGGATTTTCGGGCCAGCTAAAGATTGGGAGTGTCATTGCGGTAAATATAAAAGAGTCCGCCACAGAGGGATTGTTTGCGAGCGCTGCGGTGTAGAAGTAACCGAATCAAGAGTCCGCAGGCATCGCATGGGCTACATTAAATTAGCCGCACCAGTCGCGCATGTTTGGTATCTAAAAGGCATTCCTAGCTACATTTCTATCCTGCTGGATATGCCGCTGCGGGATGTGGAGCAGATTGTCTATTTTAATGCTTACGTTGTTCTCAATCCGGGTAATGCTGACAATCTCAGTTATAAACAACTACTGTCGGAAGATCAGTGGATGGAAATTGAGGATCAGCTTTACAGCGAAGATTCCCAATTGACGGGAATTGAGGTAGGAATTGGGGCGGAGGCGCTGCAACGCTTGCTGCAAGATATTAATTTAGATGCTGAAGCCGAGCAACTGCGGGAAGAAATTGCCAATGCTAAGGGTCAGAAGCGAGCCAAGCTGATTAAGCGACTGCGGGTGATCGATAATTTTATCGCCACGGGGGCGAAAGCCGAGTGGATGGTGCTGTCGGTGATTCCGGTGATTCCGCCGGATTTGCGCCCGATGGTGCAGCTGGATGGGGGTCGGTTTGCGACTTCCGATTTAAACGATTTGTACCGTCGGGTGATTAACCGGAATAACCGCTTGGCAAGGTTGCAGGAAATTTTGGCGCCGGAAATTATTGTCCGCAATGAAAAGCGGATGCTGCAAGAGGCGGTTGATGCTTTGATTGATAACGGTCGTCGGGGGCGCACGGTAGTTGGGGCAAATAACCGGCCTTTGAAGTCGCTGTCTGACATTATTGAAGGGAAGCAGGGTCGCTTCCGTCAGAACTTACTCGGAAAGCGGGTAGATTATTCCGGACGTTCGGTAATTGTAGTCGGGCCGAAGCTGAAAATTCACCAGTGCGGTTTACCGCGAGAAATGGCGATTGAGCTATTTCAGCCGTTTGTGATTCACCGCCTGATTCGTCAGGGATTGGTGAACAATATCAAGGCGGCGAAAAAGTTAATTCAGCGCAACGATGAGAGCGTTTGGGATGTGCTGGAAGAGGTGATTGAGGGGCATCCGGTGATGCTGAACCGGGCGCCGACGCTGCACCGTTTGGGGATTCAAGCGTTTGAACCAATTTTGGTGGAAGGTCGGGCGATTCAATTGCATCCTTTGGTGTGTCCGGCGTTCAACGCAGACTTTGACGGCGACCAAATGGCGGTTCACGTACCCTTGTCTTTGGAAGCGCAGGCAGAAACGCGGTTGTTAATGCTGGCTTGTAATAATATTCTGTCGCCAGCGACGGGGCGTCCGATTATTACGCCTAGCCAAGATATGGTGTTGGGCTGCTATTACTTGACGGCGGAAAATCCGGCGCAGCAAAAGGGGTCTGGGCGCTTTTTCGCGAATATGAATGATGTGATTGTGGCCTACGAGCAACGACAAGTAGACTTACACGCCTACATTTGGTTGCGATTTGACGGTTCCGTGGAAACGCCGGAACCGGATAACGAACCGTTGGAGGTTAAGCACCTGGAAGACGGTACGCGCAGTTGTATTTATAAGTTCCGCCGCACGCGCGAAACGGCAGAGGGCAAGCTGATTTCTCAATATATCAAGACTACGCCTGGTCGGATTATCTACAACAAGACGATTCAAGAGGCTTTGGCTGGCTAATGGCTAATGGCTAATGGCTAATGGCTAATGGCTAATGGCTAATGGTTGCAAAAATCAGATCTATGAGGAGCGAACTATTAGCAATTAGCAATTAGCAATTAGCAATTAGCAATTAGCAATTAGCAATTACCAATTAGTTAGGAATTAGAGGAACAATGGCAGACAATTTAGTTTTTCGCAATCGGGTAATTGACAAGGGTCAGCTGAAAAAACTGATTGCCTGGGCTTTTACCAACTATGGTACGGCGCGGACGGCTCAAGTGGCAGACAAGTTAAAAGATTTGGGATTCCGCTATGCGACCAAGGCTGGGGTTTCGATTAGCGTAGATGACTTACAAGTGCCTGAGAGCAAGCGAAGTCTCCTGGAAGCTGCTGAAGAAGAAATTCGCTCGACTGAAGCTCGTTATACAAGGGGAGAAATTACTGAGGTTGAGCGGTTTCAAAAGGTGATCGATACCTGGAATAGCACTTCTGAAGCGCTAAAAGATGAGGTGGTGCGGAATTTTAAGGAAAGCGATCCGCTGAATTCGGTTTACATGATGGCATTCTCCGGTGCGCGGGGGAATATTTCTCAGGTGCGCCAGTTGGTGGGGATGCGGGGGTTGATGGCTAATCCCCAGGGGGAAATTATCGATTTGCCGATTAAAACCAATTTCCGGGAAGGTTTGACGGTTACAGAATACATTATTTCTTCTTACGGGGCCAGAAAGGGCTTGGTAGATACGGCGCTGCGAACGGCTGACTCTGGGTATCTGACTCGCCGTTTGGTGGATGTATCTCAGGATGTGATTATCCGGGAAGCTGACTGCTCTAGCACGCGGGGCATTACTTTGACAGCGATGAGGGATGAGTCGAAAACGCTGATTAAGCTGTCGGATCGCTTGCTGGGGCGGGCGCTGGCGGCGGATGTGGTTCATCCGGTGACGGGGGTGGTGTTGGCAACTCGCAATCAGGCGGTTTCGGAAGAATTGGCAGTCGCTATTGAGAAGGCGGGGGTAGAAGAAGTCGTGGTGCGAAGTCCCCTCACCTGCGAAGCTGCTCGCTCGGTGTGTCAAGCTTGCTACGGTTGGAGCCTCGCCCATGCTTCGGTGGTAGATTTGGGCGAAGCGGTGGGAATTATCGCCGCCCAGTCGATTGGGGAACCGGGTACTCAGCTGACGATGCGGACTTTCCACACGGGAGGCGTGTTTACCGGGGAAGTTGCCCGTCAGTTGCGGGCGGCGTTTGAGGGAACGATTCGCATCGGTAAGTCCCTGAGGGCAAGGCCGTTCCGTACCCGTCACGGGGAAGATGCGGCGGTGATGGAAAATAATGCAGAAATTACTTTAGTAGGGCGTGGAGAGGGGGAAGCAAATACCCAAACTTATGCTGTACCCCAAGGTTCTACTCTGCTGGTGCGGGATGGGCAAGCGGTAAAAGCGAATCAAGTGCTGGCTGAGGTGCCGATTACGGGTCGCAACGTGCGCCGCACGACGGAAAAGGTGACGAAGGATGTAGCCAGCGATAAGGCGGGGGAGGTGAAGTTCACCGACTTGGTGGTGGAAGAAAAAACCGACCGTCAGGGCAATGTCACTCGCAACGCGGCGCGGGGCGGTTTGATTTGGATTTTGTCGGGGGAAGTGTATAATTTGCCACCGGGTGCAGATCCGGTGGTGAAGAATGGCGAGCGCGTGGAACCCGGTTCTGTTTTAGCCGAAACTAAACTGGTGACGGAACACGGCGGCGTGGTGCGACTGCCAGCGGAAAGCACCAGCAAGGGGGGACGGGAAATTGAAATTATCACCGCCAGCGTGCTGTTGGATTCGGCAATTGTGCGTGTCGAAAGCTACCAAGGACGCGACCACTATTTAATTGAAACTACGGAGGGTCAGCTGTTCTCGCTCAAGGCAACCCCGGGCACGAAGGTGGCGAATAACCAGGTGGTGGCTGAGTTGATTGACGACCGCTACCGCACTGCGACGGGAGGTATTGTGAAGTACGCCGGTGTGGAGGTGGCTAAGCGGGGCAAGGCTAAGTTGGGTTATGAGGTGATTCAGGGGGGAACCCTGCTGTGGATTCCAGAAGAATCCCATGAGGTGAATAAAGACATTTCTTTGTTGTTGGTCGAGGACGGTCAATACGTCGAGGCGGGGCACGAGGTGGTGAAAGACATCTTCTGTGCTAGCAGCGGCGTAGTGGAAGTGGTGCAGAAAAATGACATTCTGCGGGAAATTGCCGTTAAGCCGGGTGAACTGCATTTGGTGGATGACCCGGAGGCGGTGATGGCGTTGGATGGGACGATCGCGGCGCCGGGACAAGAGATCGTACCGGGTTTGGTGGCGTCGGAGTTGCGCTACCTGGAATATGTGGAAACGCCGGAGGGACCAGCGCTGTTGCTGCGTCCGGTGACTGAGTATGCGATTCCGTCTATCCCTTCAGTGCCTTCGCAAACGGGGACTGGGGAGGTTGTACGGGCGGATGTTGAGGGTGCTGACCTGGGGAATGGTTCGCCGCTGCAAGAGCAATCCCTGATGTTGCGGGCGGTGCAGCGTCTGCCTTATAAAGATGGGGAGCGGGTGAAGTCGGTTGAAGGGTTGGAGTTGCTGCGGACTCAACTGGTGCTGGAAATCGGCAAGGATGCGGCTGGACTGGCAGCAGATATCGAACTGGTGCCGGATGAGGAAGATCCTGATGTGATGCGGTTGCAGTTGGTGATTCTGGAGTCGCTAGTGATTCGCCGGGATGTGGCAGCGGATGCGACGAGTGGGAGTACCCACACGCGGCTGTTGGTGCAGGATGGCGATCGGATTGCCCCCGGTGCCGTCGTCGCTCGGACGGAGATTCAATGTAAAGATGCGGGGGAAATCCGCGGCATTCGCGACGAAGGGGAAGCAATTCGCCGGGTTTTGGTAGTGCGGGAAGCGGACAAGCTAGGGATTAACACGGGAACTGCCAAGCCAACCGTTAAGCCAGGGGATTTGCTGGTGGCTGGGTCTACTATTGCGCCTGGAGTTGAGATACCAGAATCCGGTCAGGTAGTGAGGGTTCTCAACCGTCAGTCGTCGGGAGTTAGTCGCAATGGGGAAGAAGACGGGTCGACTGGGAGACGGGGAGACGCGGAGAGTAAAGAAGTCCCCGCGTCTCCCCGTCCGGGCGTCCCCGCGTCCTCTACTGCAAGCGGACAACTGACAACTGACAATTACCAAGTGGTGATGCGGCTAGCTCGTCCTTACCGGGTATCCCCAGGAGCGGTGCTGCACATCGAAGATGGTGACTTGGTACAGCGGGGGGATAACCTGGTGCTGTTGGTGTTCGAGCGGACTAAAACCGGGGATATTATCCAAGGTCTGCCGAGGATTGAAGAACTGCTGGAAGCTCGCAAACCGAAGGAAGCCTGCATTTTGGCGCGTCGTCCCGGTACGGTGCAGCTGACGTGGCGGCAAGACGAACCCGATGAAATTAAGGTGATCGAAGATGATGGACGCATAGCAGAGTACCCCATCGGTCCTGGTCAAAACCCGCTGGTATCCGACGGGCAACACGTCAAGGCTGGGGAACCGTTGACGGATGGTCCTGCTAACCCCCACGAGATCTTGGAGACTTTCTTTGAGTTCAACCGAGAACAATTGGGAGTTTATGAAGCGGCGCTGAGCGCGCTGAGGGCGACTCAAACGTTCTTGGTAAACGAGGTGCAGTCGGTGTATCAATCCCAAGGGATTGATATTGCTGACAAGCACATCGAGGTGATCGTGCGGCAGATGACTTCTAAGGTGCGGGTGGATGATGGCGGCGACACGACAATGCTTCCCGGTGAGTTAGTCGAATTGCGCCAAATCGAACAGGTGAATGATGCGATGTCGATTACTGGGGGCGCTCCGGCTCAGTATACGCCGATGCTGTTGGGGATTACTAAGGCTAGTTTGAATACGGATAGCTTTATCTCGGCGGCGAGTTTCCAAGAAACGACGCGGGTTCTCACGGAAGCGGCGATTGAAGGTAAATCCGATTGGTTGCGCGGACTGAAAGAAAACGTGATCATCGGGCGGTTGATTCCAGCTGGCACTGGGTTCAATGCTTATGAGGACGGTGCAGCCAGTACCGATGTCGATTTGTCCTACGAAAGCAGCGCCCTGTTGGATGAAGATGCAGAAGACTTAGAATCGCTGCACGGGAAGGCGATTCAGGATGTGGTGCTCGATGACCGGACGGCGCGTCGTTTTGGCATGGATGGCGGTTTCAATTCGTCGCGACGGGGTGGGTTTGATGGCAATTCCTACGATGACCGTTTCGGTTTTGGCGGCGATGACTCGCTTCTGGATGATGAGGATCTGATCGATGATGATGAGGATGATGATGATGATGACGAAGATTAGGTAATGGCTAATGGCTAATCGCTAATGGTAAAAACAATTAGCAATTAGCCATTAGCAATTAGCCATTACCCATTCTCTAATTGACGTTTTCCAGTTGCGCTGTCCTCACTGCTATTTGACTGGTTTGATTGCCGCGCTGTACCGTCAGCTGTAGCTGTTGACCAACCAGGCTACGTTCGACCATGTTCTGCAACTGGTCGGCGCTGGTAACGGGTTGTCCGTCGATTTGAACGATGACGTCTCCCCGTCGCAAACCTGCCGACGCTGCCGGGGTATTGGGTAACACCCTGACAACTAATACCCCTTGTACTTCGGGTATGGTGAAGGCGGAATTGGGGTCGTCGTTGTTTTCTTTGGCTTGTTGCGGGGTGAGGGTGGTCATTTGAATCCCCAAGTACGGATGCGCCACGCTTTCCCCGCGCACGAGTTTAGCGCTGATTTCTTTGGCTTTGTTGATCGGGATGGCAAAGCCAATTCCCATCGCGTCGGCGCGAATCGCGGTGTTGATGCCAATCACTTCCCCCGCAGCGTTTAACAAAGGTCCACCGGAGTTACCGGGGTTAATCGCCGCGTCGGTTTGAATAAAGTCAAGCCGCTTGTTGGGAACGCCGACTTCGGTGCTGGAACGGCGGAGGGTACTGATTATACCCAGGGTGACGGTATTGTCAAGTCCCAGCGGGTTGCCGACTGCGATCGCCCAATCTCCCACTTGCACCGCGCTGGAATCTCCCAGTGGTGCTACGGGTAAATCTTTACCACCAGTATTAATTTTTACCACTGCTAAATCGGTTACTTCATCGGCGCCCTGCACCCTTCCTTCTAGCTGGCGTCCGTCTTTTAAGGTTACGGTTACCTTATCGGCGCTATCGACAACGTGGGCGTTGGTCAGGATAATGCCGCTTTTATCGATAATAAAGCCCGATCCTTCGCCGCGCAGGCGTTGTGGCATTGGACTGCGTTGGGGGAATTCATCGCCAAAAAAGCGGCGGAAAAAGGGGTCGTCAAAGAAGGGATCGATCTGGCGGGTTGTCACCGTGCGTTCGGTATCAATTCTGACAACCGCTGGCCCGACGCGGTTGACGGCGGCGGTGACAAAGCTATGCACGGTTTCTCTGGTAGGCGGAGGCGCAGCGATTGGTTCAGCTTGGGAGGGGGATACCTGTAGGACGCCTACGGTGAGAAAAGATGTTACGAGGATGGCTAACCCGTAAGTGAGGATTTTGTGGAGAAAAGGAGCAAGTTTTTTTGGCATAGGGCTGATGTTTAATCAGTTTGGATAGAATCGTCTAATTACGATTATTTAGGGTGCGATCGCTTATTATCAAGTTCGGTTTACTACCCATTAGAAATACTTGTTGCTCTCCTGGGTAAAGCTTGAATAAAAAACCCTGGGGTTAGAAACCGGGTTTCGACCTAGATCTCTGGTTTCCAAACCAAGGATTTTTGATAGAAACCCGCTTTGTTTGCGTCAGTCCTGAAGCAGAGTTTTTTAATTGCCGCTGGGGCGAAACACCTATAATAGACTTCTCCAATAACTCCTTTTAAAGGCGGGCAGAATGCCCACCCCACAAGAGTTATTGGAGAGATATAATAATTATCCAGCTAAATTTTCATGCCTCCGGCACGCTACGCGATCGCCACATCGCTAAGACGGCTCCATTCATTCCACGAGCCATCATAATTCCTCACGTTTGGATAACCCAATAAATACTTTAAGACAAACCAGGTATATCCAGATCGTCCACCAATGGCACAGTAGGGAAACACTTCTTTTTTTGGTGTAATACCTTTACTGCTAAACAGTGTTTGCAATTCATCTCTCGACTTAAAAGTTCCATTTTCATTGAGGGTGAGAACGTGGTCGATATGCACTGCACCGGGTATGTGTCCAGCGCGTTCTGTTCCTTGTGGCGGTTGATTGAAGAACCATTCACCGTTGTATTCTTGAGGGGCGCGGACATCTAGTAAAATGCGATCGCGCACCTTCCCCATTAGAGAATCACCTTTAGTAATAGACTTATCCAACAACTCTTGTGGGATAGGCGTCTCGCCTGTCTTTGAGTTTGTTGGTTGGAGAGGTCTAATAGATTCTCTTACCTCTTCGTGCGACGCTCGCAAACTAGCATCAATATCCTTTACAGAGTACTGCGTTGGGGCAAAAGTTGAAAAATCTGTGGCGACGGGACGACCTTCTGAAATCCATTTCTGATAGCCACCATTGAGGACGCGCACGTTGTCGTGTCCAAACAATTTTAACAGCCAAAATACCCAGCCTCCAGTTGCTGGATAACTGCCGTAAGGAACTACTGTTGTTTCGTTGGTTATACCAGACCGGGATAGTAGTTTTTCTATAGCGATGCGATCGCAATTAATCCGCAGATCTGGTAACAGCAAGTCAGTAAAAATATTCCAGAAAACTGCACCGGGGATATGTGCGTTTTTACACGCATCTGGACTGATATCGACTTCTACGATGCGGATGTTGGCACAATCTAGATGTTCTTCCAACCATTGGGTATTGACCAGCACTTCGGGATGAGCGTATTGAAACATGGTTTTCTCCTGGGATGGCACTAAAGCTAAGATAGGGTGATGCTGGGGTTGCGCCTAGTCCTCGATCGGGTACACTTTGATTAATTTTGTCAAGGGAGTAATGGCAGAATCTTTGCAGTCCTTGTTTGAAGCGATTGGTCAAGTGCGGGATGAAGAAAGCTTGCGATCGCGCATTATGGTGCGAGTTGGTAACTATTTTGCTGCCAAACGTTGGAGTCTTTTTTTCTATGAAGAACTTCCACCTGTCCCGCTGCAAAATTCCAGCCTTTTCAAATTGGCATTGTCTTTAGACCACAATCCAGTTTTGCGTTATTTAGTTGAACGCCATGCTCCCGTCCATGAAGAATTATTGTTACCGCCGGGACTCTGGGAGACAATTTGTCCGCTGGCAGACCACGGTCACGTTATGGCTGGGCCAATTGTTAGTCAGGGTCGTTTAGTAGGAGCAATTGGCTTAACTCGCGAACGGGGAACTGCCGCATTTGATACTCATAATTTGAACGATTTAGGTGCGATTTGCCTGCATTTATCGACTAGGTTAGTTACTATAAAGTCTTTACGATCTCAATTCAATTCACCCAACATTAATCGTTTAACCCCGCGCGAACTTCAAATTGCCTCCCTGGTGGCAAAAGGACTAACTAATGCCCAAATTGGTGCCGAACTTTGGATTACAGAAAACTCGGTTAAACAGGCTTTAAAAAGAATGTTTCGGAAACTTGAGGTTTCGTCTCGTTCTGAGATGGTTGCACAGCTATACTCTAATTGAGCGGTTTAAAATATAATCAGGAGAGAATCCGCTATAGGTAGAATCGATTTACACCTGTTACCTTTACTTTATTGACTGATGGAAACAGTATTTTGAGTATTCGGTTAGGTATTGTTATAATTGGGGAAAGTTTTGATGTGTTGTCTATGCAGAACGATCGGGTTTTTGAACCAACTTGGAGTTGCATTAAACAGCTTTGTCCAGATTTCGCTGAAAATTTACGAAGAGAATATAACCGCACAGGTGGCTTTGTACCCTACGAACAAGGGTACATATATCTAATCCATGCTGAGGGCAGCAACTATTACAAAATCGGTAAAACCAAAGCTCCTGATAGACGACTCCTTCAAATTGCGCCACAAATGCCATTTACTTGCAAGTTTATTAGAGTATGGCACAGTAACTTTATGAGCTTGGCTGAAAAGTATTTGCATCAAAGGTTTAAGCAATTTAGAGCCAATGGTGAGTGGTTTGAGTTCAGTTGCAAGGAGTTAGAAGAATTTTTTGATAGGAGTATGGAGTATCAAATTCGATACGCATACTCAGACCATATTGACAATTTGATTCTAAGTTCAGAAGACACGGTTCTTCTTGCAGATAATGGTCAAAGAATTCCCAGTAGCTTATTGATAAGTCTTGCTCTTACTTATCCAGGTTCTGGAGATAGATGTATTTCGTACATTGAGGTAATTTTTAGAGAAATATCTGCTGAGTTACAGCCAGAACTACCAGAAAATCTTCAGCATTTAGCAAAAAGTAGACGAAGATTATAAAGCTAAGTTTTTGAATCAAAAATAGTGCGCTAAACTAACGTTAACGCACTCTACTATTACTTAGTGAATCTAATTTTTCCCCAGTACCGTCTTCGAGTTGACGAGCATCGAGTGTTCTATGATATCGAGTACACAGTTGAGCCAGAAAGGAAGTTAGTTTTAATTCTGGCTATCAAACATAAATCTGATGTTAACAAATGGCTCACCGTTCAGGAGGCTAATGATGAAACAGATTCAACGAGCGTGAAGTTCAAAATGATTTGCTTAAGTTTTTAGAAATAGCTCAGGAAGAAGACGTTATCTTGCTCCATGAGGGTAAGCCAGTAGGCTATTTGGTTGGGTTTGCTGATGAAGATGATTGGATTGATTACTTGATGCTGCACAATGAAGAGTTTCAAACACGATTACGCCGTTCTCTTCAAGATGCACGAGAAGGGCGAACGATTGCTTTTGAAAAGGGAAAGTTGGTTTCAGAAAGTGAGAATTAGGCGCTCGCTCATACTAAAATTGAGATATTAGCCTTTGTTGACGCTATTTCTATGTCTCTACAGCAGCTAAAAGAGCAAGCTTGCCAACTCTCTGTGAGCGATCGCCTCACACTGGTGGGCGCTATCATTCAATCGCTACAAGATACTCCCCAGACTGAAGATTGGCAATATTTAGTTGCTCGCCCCCATCCTTGGCGCAAACAGCTTTATATCAAAGGACGCAAACTGCTTGCTTCAACTGTTTGGCAGGATGCGCCCGCCAATCAAATGTCGCCAGAGCAGGCAACCGAAAATTGGGATTTGCCACTACCTGCTATCTACGAGGCAATTCATTATTGTGAAAGCCACCAGGAACTACTCAAACTAGAAGCTGACGAGGAACGCTATCGCTTAGAAGAAAACCGAGTCTCAATTGAGCCTAAAAATGCTGCTTGATCAAGATTCTCAAGCTAAGTTTTTGAATCAAAAAAGGTGCGTTACACTAACGTTAACGCACCCTACTGTTACTTGTGCATCAATCGGCATGTCCAGTCAGTACCAGCACTAATATAGTGAACCACCAAACTAATGGTCTCACCAGTGCTAGTGTGCCGAGACTCAAGATTGTCGCCCACAAAACAGATGCTCGGCTCAACTCCAACCATATCCCCACGCTAATCAAAATTGACACCACCCAAGTCACAATTGGTTCTATATTCTTCCAATCGATCTCAGTGATATTTCCGAAGATATTAGCTAAAGGGTTGGTTAACAACAGCCACCATCGATCTGACTCTGTTAAATCTAAAGAGTTCTCCATATCGAGATCGACTTGACCCTCTTTATGACGATAGTCGTTAAAACCTTTGCATGGAAAAACGCGCCCGTCGTATCTGATGTTACAGGGGTCTGGTCCGGCGAGCGGTCTATTTAAGGTAAATTCAACCTCAAGTAATTTACCCTTCAGTATAGTTCTACATCGGGTAACATTATATCGGGAATGTTGCCAATCGCATAAAAACTGATGTCCGGACAAAAAAATACTTCGATCGCCCTCTCCAATCCTCAATTCGGCAACCGCTCCTCTAACAGAAATCGGTCCTCCCCAATACATCACAGTTATAGCGATGACCAGGCAGCAGGCTAAAATACTCCAATATGAGTGCTGAAACAATCTTTGTCTATTCATCAATCTATTAATCTAATCCTCTAGGTTGCTCTCTTCGACAGCGTAACGCACCAACAACTCTAACTATCAGGACTTACGCAAACACCAAAGTTTCTCTGAAAAATCGTCGTTTTGCAACTAAAGATCTACACAGAAACCCGGTTTCTAAGCTGCTACGCACCTAATTTGAGAGTCAAATTTTCTCTTCTTCTTGTGGGGTGGGCATCTTGCCCGCCTCTTTATTGGATTTAAATGCGTAGCAGCTTAGTCCTGACTATGAAACCGCAACAGGAGTTTTTGCTAATTTACGTTCTCCAGTCACAACCATTCGCATTCCTGCTGGTGCGGCTAATGTTAAACCGCGACGCACGGGTTTAACGGGACGTTTGTTAACTAAAGATACTTCAAACCGCGACAAAATTGTTGCCAGTACCAGCTTCATTTCATACTGAGCAAATGCCATCCCGATGCAGCGACGATTACCACCGCCAAAAGGTAAGTATTCGTATTGGGAATATTGCCGTTCTAAGAAACGTTCTGGTTTAAATTGTTTGGCTTCGGGATAGACTTCTTCTCGATGGTGGGCTAAATAAATACTGGGAATTACAACCGCACCAACTGGTAATTTATAACCCATAATTTCCAGCGGCGCTTTGACTGTCCGGATGAAGGCGCTGATGGCAATTGGGTAGATGCGGAGGGTTTCAGAGCAAACGGCGGTTAGATAAGGGAGTTTAGCGATCTCACTCAATTCTCCCTCCGCACTTGCCAATTCTTTGAGCAATTTTTCCCGCACTTCTGGCGAACGATCTAGCCAATAAAATGCCCAAGTTAATGCAGAAGCTGTCGTTTCGTGTCCCGCTATTAATAATGTCATTAACTCATCGCGCAATTCTAACTCTGATAACTGGCTGCCATCTTCGTAGCGCGCCGCTAACATTAAACTGAGGATATCTTGCCGATTTGATTTTGATTGTGCCCGACGTTCTCGGATTAATTCAAAGATTAATTCGTCAACTTGTTGCTTTTGACGTAATATTTTTACCCAAGGACTCCAAGCACCCCAATCTTGTTGTAAAAAACTAAAAAAGAAGGCTGTGGATGTAAACCGCCCGCCCATTATTTCTAACATCGAACTAATTAATTGGCGCAGTTGTTGGAATTTTTCGCCTTCATCAACGCCAAATACTAATCGCAAGATAACGCGCAGGGAAATTTCTTGCATCGACTGGCGGATATTGAAGGGTTTGCCGATTTTCCAATTATCGCTGACTTCGCGGCTAATTTCGCAGATGGTTTGACCGTAGGCGCGCATTCTCTCCCCGTGGAAGGGTGGGGTGAGGAGTTGGCGATCGCGTTGGTGACGATCGCCATCTAGCAATACGAGGGAATTATCACCGAGTAAAAATTTTAACCCCCGGTTTCCCCGTCCTGCGTCTAATTTGCTGGAATCGGCATTAAAAATCTGCTGGAGGGCTTGGGGTTGACTAAAGTATACAATCGGTGTATTTTGGCGACCCCATACGGTGAAGGTGTCGCCGTAGGTTTGCGAGAAGTCGTCTAAGTATGAAATGGGTTGCGTAATAAACTTAATTAATCGTAAAAACACGGGCATGGTTGGCCCATTGGGGAGGCTGTTGGTAGGTGTCATAGCTTGTGATGTGGAGGTAGCTCTAAAGAAATCTTAAGCTGCAAGTCCCTGATAAAGCGATATATTCTTTTTATAAGGAACCGCACCAGGGGCAGACAGAGGCATCGACTGCAAAATATACAGGTAGGCTGAGGTATGCGATCGCCTCATTGATGTAGTTTATAAGGGGATTGGGAGGAAATTATGGCTCGAAAAAATATTAAGGATAATTCCAACGATGCTGTTCAACCATCTCACACAATCGATGTTTCAGCTTCGACTGTGGTAGAAAAGGATACAAATATCGTTGAACCGGAAATAGAAGTTACAGAAGAATCGCCGGAACATTCTGATATTCAAGCGCAAAGTAATGGCTTTAATCAAGCTGCTTTAGAAGCAACGATCGCAGAATTAAGAGCGGCTTTGGAAAAAGCTAATCAACGAGAAGAAGCAACAGTCGCTGAGTTGAGAGCAAGTTTAGAAAAGGCTCATCAACGAGAAGAATCGACAGTCGCAGAGTTGAGAGCAGCTTTGGAAAAAGCTCATAAACGAGAATATGAGCTTCAGGAGAATGTGTATCAGTTAAAGTCCGAGCTTTACGAGCAAAAAAGTTTGGTTCAGAAGCTTGAGCAAGATCTAGTTCAAGCAAATATGAAAATCAAAAATGAACTCGATCAAGCTAAGAAAACGGCGTTGGAACTGGCAGAAGCTAATGGCAAGCTGATTGAAGAAATTCAAGGTTTGAAAAAAGATAAGCAAGAAAAACCAACCACGCAGCCAACCGCGCAGCCAACCACGCAAGCTATTGTGCCTAAAAAAGCAATTACGATTCCTAAAAAATCAATTCCGATAATCGAAAAGCTCCCGCCAGAAAAACCAGGGGAGCCTGCTAAAACTTCTTCGCCGATGTGGTTATTGGATTAAAGGATTTTGGATTTTGGATTTAATCAATCCAAAATCCAAAGTTATCTATGCGAGTTTTGCTTGTGCTTGTCTTTGCAGCAGGTTGATAATCGAAGTTTTTTCTAGCATTCCTACTAGCACTCCGTTTTCCCGCACAACGGGGAGTTGAGAAACCTGCTTTTGTTCGATCAGCGTTACTACGTCTAGTAAGGATTGATCGGCTTTGATGGTTGTGGTTGGATCGACTGGTTGTACGAGTTCTTTGACTAAAGTATGAGGCCAAAGATCGACGGGGATGGTTTTTAAAGCGTCTACTGCGATCGCACCCACTAAATATCCGCTTTCATCAGTTACCAAAAACTTGCGCCAGGTGTCTTTACCAATTACGTACTCGTTGGCAAATTCTCTCAAAGTCAGCGATTCTGAAATTATCGGACTATTAGGAACAACCGCATCAAGAGCCGTCAAGCTTGAGAGTTTATCTTGCACTTTAGCAGATTGGGCAAACTGAGTGGCATTTTGCAGCAAGAACCAACCGATTAATAAAGTCCAAAAGTTGGGAAACCTGCCGAATAGTATCGGAAGAAATCCAGAGATAATTGCTATCCAACCAAAGATTTGACCGACGCGACCTGCAAATACAATACCTTTATATTGATTGCCGGTGATTTTCCAAACGATCGCTTTGAGGATATTTCCACCATCGAGAGGTAAGCCGGGAATCAGGTTGAATAAGGCTAACATCAAGTTGAGCGATGCTAGCAGTCCTACAATTGCTGCCACTGGCCCAGAAATGGTAAGGTTAGTGCCAACGACGGTAAACAGACCGAACAGCAGCAGGCTGACGACTGGCCCCGCGATCGCAACCCAAAATGCTTCTGCTGGCGTCTTGGATTCTTTCTCCAAGCTAGCTAACCCACCAAATAGAAATAAATTAATCGATTTGACTTCAATTCCCTGACTTTTGGCAACGAAACTGTGTCCCAATTCGTGCGCCAAAACAGAGGCAAACAACAGCAAAGCAGTCATCAATCCCAGTATCCACGGGATTCCCGCACCGAGTCCGGGAAACAAAACCGCCAATTGATTGCTATATGTCCAAGTGAATAAGGTTAAAACAAAGAACCAGGACGGATGGACGTAAAATGGTATGCCAAATAGGTTGCCAACGCGAATAGTGCCGTTCATCTGGCCTCCTGCGATTTATCTTGTTTCCAGTGTAACGAAATGTAAAAATGGTTTTAAGATTTCGGCTATAGCGGTATCCGTCCGTTGAGGTACGGTTTTCTGGTGGGAGACTTCGCATAAGCTATCGTATAAGTAGGTTGGGTTGAGGTAACGAAACCCAACCGACAGATTTGTAATATATGTGACCGCTTGAGAAAAAAATTTATTGCAATCTACGCCGATCATGCAAACCGACAACAGCAAGATTACCCGCGTCTATAGCCAAGAAGAGATCCAGCAAATTCTGCACCTGGCGATTTCCCGTCAAAATTATGAAGGGGAATTTAGCCGCGATCAGCTGGCGGAAATTGCCGCCGAGTTAGAAATTTCCCCGGAAAACCTACTAGCAGCAGAACGGGAGTGGTTGAATCAGCAAGGCGAGTTGCAAAAGCGGCAAGCGTTTAATACCTATCGACTTGGGAGATTAAAAAAGCGCTTCGGTAATTATGCAATCGTTAATACTTTTTTTGTTCTGCTTAATCTAGTCGGTGCTGGAACGCTAACTTGGTCGCTGTACATTCTATTATTTTGGGGGCTAGGTCTTGGCCTCAATGCTTGGAATACTTTTCAATCCGACGGCGAGGACTACGAACGAGATTTTCAAAAGTGGAATCGTCAAAACCAGTTGCGACAATCGATTAATAGCTTTTTTAATAATTTCTTGAAAGCTTGGTAAGACACGCAATTATCCTATCACCTTTGTTTCTTACTGCGCTCTTTCCTGGGCATAAACTATTTTTCAGAGAAACTTTGGTGTTTGCGCGATCGCAAGGCAATTATCCTATCACCTTTGTTTCTTACTGCGCTCTTTCCTGGGCATAAACTATTTTTCAGAGAAACTTTGGTGTTTGCGCGATCGCCAACTTAGGTCTTGCACCAGTAACAAGCGAGGCAGAGCCTCTTAGATCGTCGTTCCCAGGCTCTTGCCTGGGAACGAGAGTACGAGAGTGAAACCGGGTTTCTGCGTTAAATTTAATAGCAATATGGGGTAACATCTTCGCCACATACATCAGCTAAGTATACTAAAGATCGGAAGCGCAAGCCCATTAATTGTTCGTATAAAGGATTGATTTTACACAGGGGTGGAATGCGAAAAAGAGTCCGCCCAAATATTTGAATATCTCTGGCAAACGGACATTGAGATGGGATGAGTTTGCACAACGCCCTGGCTAATTCAGCATCGCGAATTTCGATTGAGTCTAGCTGCTGGCGTAATGGTTGTAGGAGACTTTCCATTAAGCTGCCAGACTTCAAGGTTGTTTGTGGATAAATGCTATTGAATGCAGACATAAGTCACCCTAATCAAGATATCAACTGGTAAGAATTTGTTTGATGTCTCTATTATTAACGCAATTGCGAGTTTTGAGAGCGATCCCAATCCCTATTATTTGTAATCGGTTTAATAAACTTAGGTGATGATAGTACTCAATCATTTGTAAAGTTAAGTTGAGTAATATGACATTAACTTATGAGTTAGAGCGAAGTTTGTAATTTTAGACACTTTTATCAAATAAATATCCGTAGAATAGATATAGAGGGATTGGTTTTACTTTCACTTTAGTTTTGTCAATTGGAGGTATCCCCATGCAAGAGCTTATCGCTACTGTTCCTATGCTCAACACGCCGCAAGAAATCGAAAAAGCAATAGAACTTTACAAAAACAGCGATCTGAGCGGTTTTGAACTGATTAAGCTGTGGCAAGCTATCCGCGATGCCGCCCTCAATCAGATTTTCCCCGATTCTAATAACGATAACGTTCCCGGAGGGGATAGCTACTAACTCAAGTTGCTAGTTATGCTCATGGCTAATGGCTAATGGCTAATGTCAGGATATTATTGTTGTGAGCTTCACATCTCGCAATTAGCAATTAGCTACCAGCAACGCCCAAGTTTATAACTAGCAACTTGCGTTACTAATAGCTTTTCCCAATTAGGATAAAAAATTACCTCCTGGTAGACCCATCAGGGTATTCAGGAGGGTTTGCATGTCAAACTACTTATTTAACAGCAATATTGACTCACATCTTCACCGCATACATCGGCAAGAAAACACAACGCTTGGAAACGCAATCCGACGAACTGTTCGTAGAAAGGATTCAACTTGCACAGCGGGGGAATGTGAAACAGCGTCTTGCCAAAGATTTGAATATCTCTTTCAAATGGACATTGAGAAGGGATGAGCTTGCAGACTAACCGAGCAAATTGAGCGTCGCGCACTTGAATAGATTCTAACCGTTGGCGGATTGGATGCAGAATCATATCGGCTAAACTAGGAGACTCTGGATAAAGATGAGCGTTGCTAAGCATAATTACCTTACCTAAAATTTTTGTTTCATAGATTTGTTTGATATTTATATCTTCATCGCCGCCACAAGTTTTTCCGGCGAGCGCATACACTATTTTTTGTGATATAATTGGTTTCCCCTCAGTGTTAAAAGTCATAGATCATAAGCGATCGCAGAGCAAATTCGCGGTGATGAGTATCACGCAAGATTATTGATAAGAATCACAAAAAAGTTGTATTGCTGACATTGGTTGGGGATTAAAATAGGGTGATACGGTCTGACTCAGACTTTTGTCCATGTCAGTAGGAGAAGGCTTTTATGCAAGAATTACTCACTAAGGTTCCCGTCCTCAAAACTCCCGAAGAAGTGGAACAAGCGATCGCGCGTTACAAAGCTAGCGATCTCAACGATATGGATCTGATTTACCTATGGCAAGCTATTCGCGATGCTGCCTTGAATCAGAATAACGATAACGCAGATACCGACAACGTTCCAGGTCAAGATAGCTACTAAACCCGATAAAAATTCTTACCGGCGATCTCCAGTATCAATAGCCTCCTGTTATACTCAAAGCGAGTTGCGGGGGGTTTTTATGACTGTTTTTATGAAAGGGGCAGAAAATAACGCATCGCCATTTCAGTCATTTTTGTCAGAGTTATATTTTAAGTACAAATCTCTACCCGATGGTAAGGTAGCCGGATATATAGTTGGGTAACGCTATGCTCAACCCAACCTACAAAAGATTAGATAAATTTATCACCCTAAGTACGGGAGAGCCGAATATAGAGCGCTGCATTATAAATATTTTTTGACTTAAAACTTAGGTCGTCTATTTCTGAAAATAGGGGATGGGTTGATTTGATAATGTGTCTTTCAACCAGTTGCATAGAAAACCTAAAAGCTGGTCAACCAAAACACTTATAATTTAACACCGCGTTGGCAGAATTTTATTTAAGTTTTACAAAGATGCTCCAGATCCCCCCAAGAGTAGCCCCAGCCACTCTTGGTAGATAAATGCTAATTTTTGTAAAAAATTGCTAATATTTTAAATGACTTGTTTCAATACTGAAATTTGATTGGTGAGCGGATTGGCTAAAAAAAAACTCCCCATGTGAGGGGGAGGGAGAGAGGAGAAGGAGAAAGAAAGAATTTTGCTAATCGGACTGCCTAATCAAGTTGCTGAGGAACGAGCGAGCATCGGTTAGGGGAAGATGCCTGGGTTTCCCTTGGAAGACAATTTGATACTCGTCGCCGTACTCGCCATCGCCATAACCAGAAATGAGATTGCGGTGAAAAGCTTCCTCTGCCAACTTGTGAACTTCATCTCTGAGCGCAGTTGTTGTTACAGTCATATTCTGCTGCCTCCAGAATTCCTTCTTAACTTATAGACACTTAGGGTGTGCGAGCGCACCTTTCTGGGGAGATAACCAGTACTGAGTACTGAGTGCTTTTGATCGCGTTTTGGAACAATACCCTGAGATAGAGGCAAGCAGATTGAAACAGAGTTAGGCTCAAGCTTGGAATGGGGAGGGATTGTCCGATGGAGAATCCCTCCCCAAACAAGAGCATCAGATCGGGTGATAGGCAATGGTTACTGAAGCAATTACCGATACCATTCGCGTCAACGCTAGAAAAAGCGACGCTTTCGATATTTTTAACATCAGGCACTACATCGGACCAAACCCTTATTTAGACAAGGCGGCGTTAGTATTTGATTTTGCTTTTACCGGATATCTGCCCCCTTTGTCCCTGGAAGAGTACGTTCAAAGGGTAAGCCAAGTCTACCCGCACCTGGGCGATCAAACCTACGAATCTTATCCCCATCTGTTCGCCAGTACCGTCTCAGAAGTCAATAAGCTTGACATGGGTTTGCACCTCGACCGTTGGAGTGTAAAACCCGTTGGGGATTATATGCGGATTGCTTTTGAAACCCTCCACGCACGCACGAGTCGGTCAGTTGTTTATCTCGTTTGGGACTGGTTTGAAGCCATTACGCAAGGCGAAGAATTTACGTTTGACGCTCAAATTAAAAAGCTGCAAAATATCTTCCGGCAATCAGTATACGGCGGGCCAACCGTCTATGCTTTATTACGTACCGCCCACGATAAAGGAATACCTGCTTTTTATTTGTGGGACGAAGGTTTAATGCAATACGGCTATGGAAAAAAACTGGTGCGGGGCATAGCAACTACATTTGATTGCGATAGCCATTTAGATTCAGATTTTACCACCCGCAAAGATGACTGCAAAGCGTTTTTAGGCAACCTTGGCTTCCCCGTCCCCAAAGGTGATGTTGTCGTCTCGCTTGGGGAAGCTTTAGAAGCAGCAGATAGAATTGGCTACCCAGTTGCAGTTAAACCTGTTTCCGGTCATAAAGGAATTGGGGTAACAGCTGACGTGCAAAATGGGGAGGAATTAAAAGCCGCTTTTAGTAGGGCAATTAAAGGTATTCCAGACGAACAACCAATGCAAATAATTGTGGAAAAAAGCATTAAAGGCGCAGATTTTCGCTTGCTATGCGTTAACGGTCGATTTGTTGCCGCTACCGAACGTCGTCCAGCATGGGTTGTAGGAAATGGTCATGCTACTATTGGCGAATTAATCGAACGGGAAAATCACAAACCCGCGCGTTTGGATACTCCAACTTCGCCGATGAGTAAAATTCAGTGCGACGAAGCGATGGAAATGTTCTTAGAAGAACAAAAATTATCATTGGATAGCGTCATAGAGCAAGGTCGCACCGTTCATCTTCGCAAAGTCGCCAATTTATCATCCGGTGGCGTCAGTATCGATGCTACTAGCACCGTTCACCCCGATAACATTATCCTCGCCCAAGATATTGCCCAGCACTTTAAACTTGTTTGTTTGGGAATTGATGTAATTTCCCCAAGTTTATCCGAATCTTGGAAAACGGGTAATTTTGGCATTCTGGAAATTAATGCCGCCCCCGGTATTTTTATGCACCTCAATCCTGCCATAGGTGAAAGCGTTGATGTACCTTCCCATATCTTGGAAACTTTCTTTGAATCTGGGGAAGATGCGAGGATACCGATTATCACCTTTAACCGGATTTCAGTTCCAGAACTCCAGCAAACGATTGACCATATTTTGTTACAACACCCAGAATGGACGATTGGTGCTATTTGTCGCGAAGGGCTTTTTGTCAACCGTTCTGAAAAAATTCTTAACAAGGATTACAACAGCAACGTGCAAAGTTTGTTGCGGAATCCCAAACTCGATTTGCTGATTGCGGCATACGGGGAAGATATTTTAGAACGGGATGGCATGTTTTACCAAGGCAGCAATATGGTTGTTTTGGATAATCCCACGGAAATAGAAATGACCCTGGCGCGAGATATTATCGACGATTCCACAGTTGTTGTG